>RCNQ01000168.1 GCA_003731675.1 Bacteroidetes/Chlorobi group bacterium ChocPot_Mid | reverse complement strand
CATCGGCAATTTTGTAAGCGAGATTTATGTCAGTGATTTTTTCCTGAGTACCAGGAACAATCGGGACACCAGCTTTTGCCATCAGTTCTCTTGCCTTTGTTTTGCTACCCATGACTTCAATGGCATAAGGTTTTGGACCGATGAATTTCAATCCGGCTTCGCTTACTGCCTGGCTGAATTTTGCATTTTCAGAAAGAAAGCCATAACCGGGGTGTATGGCTTCGGCACCGCTTTTTTTTGCAATATCAATGATTTGGTTTATATCCAGATATCCCGCTTTCGGAGTTTCTGAATGAAGGCGATATGCATAATCAGCATGATGAACGAAAGGCATGCCTTTGTCTACTTCGTGAAATATTGCTACTGATTCTATTCCCAAATCCTTTGAGGCACGGATTATCCTTAAAGCTATTTCTCCACGGTTTGCTACAAGTATTCTTTTAAACATTGAAACCTTATTAATTTATAAACATCCTGATTTTTTTGTATTTAACATTTCGCAAATATCAATATCGCAAATTATTTGGTTATATGCAAAACACAAAGGAAGATTTTTTGAAGTATGTAATAATCTTGTTATCTTTTTAGAATTTAAAAATAAAAAAAGGGAGGCAAAATACCTCCCTTAAAATCTGATTTATTGTTCAGGATTGAGTTCGAAGACCTCGTTGCATTCAGGGCAACGATGGTATTTAACCCATTCATCATTAACTTTTTTAAATCTTAATTCAATGTAATAATGGCCACATTTTGGACATTTTTTATTAATAGGTTCATATTTTGTGATATAGTCACAATCCGGGTAACGTGAACACCCGTAGAATTTCTTTCTGGATTTAGGGCTGAATCTTTCAATAACGATACCTTCTTTGCATTTTGGACAGGCAATACCGGTAGTAAATGGTCTTGTGCCTTTGCATTCAGGATAATTGATACAACCATAAAATTTTCCAAAACGGCTTTCACGGAGATACATTGGTTTCCCGCATTCAGGGCATACCATTCCTTCGGCAATTTCGGGTTCTTTTTTAACTTCCTCCTGAAGTTTAGGAAGTGGTTTTGTATTTGTGCAATCGGGATATCTTGAGCATCCGAGGAATCTGCCTTTACGGCTTACTTTAATTACCATTGGGGCATGACAAACCTCACATTCGATTTCAGGAATATCGCCGTGTTCTTCAGCATGTTTTAGGGATTTTGTAAATGGCGAGTAAAAATCATTTAAAATCTGGACATAAGATTTTTGTCCTTCTGCGACTTCGTCAAGATTTTCTTCCATGTCAGCAGTAAAGCTGATGTCGAATAAATCAGGGAAGTTTTTGATTAATACTTCGTTTACATCTTCACCTAATTGAGTGGGTACAAATGATTTTTTATCCATTGTAACATAGTTTCTTTCCATTAAAGTGCTAATAATAGCGGCATAAGTACTTGGTCTGCCGATACCTTTTTCGTCGAGTTCTTTAACAAGACTTGCAGAATTGTATCTCGGCATTGGTTTTGTTTGTGATGCATTAGCTAAAGCATTAAGCAAGGATAATGGCATATTGTTAACTAAATTGTCTGGTAAATCAGAGCTATCTTTTCCATTTTCATCGTCACCGTTTTCTTTGCCTTCATCGTAAACAGCAAGGAAACCTTTGAAAGTTATGACTGAGCCGGTAGCTTTGAAAACAAAGTTTCCACCTTTAATCTCAACTGTAGTCTGGTCATATTCTGCCGGAGTCATTTGAGAAGCAATAAATCTGTTGAAAATCAGTTCGTAAAGGTCAGCCAAATCTTTTTCGAGATATTTTCGAACTTCAGATGGAGTGTATTCAAGTATTGTTGGGCGAATTGCTTCGTGTGCATCCTGAACGTTTTTGGATTTTGAAGTATATTCAGGAACATTAGCCGGTACATAATCGGGACCGAAGTTATGATTGACGAAATCTCTTGCGGCATTTTGTGCTTCAGGGCTTAATCTTACTGAGTCAGTTCTCATATATGTAATCAAACCAAGGGTTTCGTCTCCCACATTGACACCTTCATAAAGACGTTGAGCAAGACTCATTGTCCTTTTATTGTTAAAACCTAAATGTCTTGAAGCTTCTTGTTGCAAACTACTTGTAGTGAAGGGTGCATAAGGCTTTTTTGATAAAGATTTTTTTGTTATTTCCGAGATAGAATAATTTTCCTTTTTTATTCTTTCGAGTAATTCGTCGGCTTGTTCCTGAGATTTAATATAGTTGATTGAAGATAATTTTTCAGCAATTTTAATATTTTCTTCATCACTCATACCTTTGGCGGAGCCGTCAGGATTTTTAATATCTTTTCCATCGAAGGAAATCAGTTTTGCGTTGAAATTGGTGCCATTCGTTTTGAACTGTCCGTTTATATTCCAAAAATCAATTGGTACAAAATTTCTGATATGTATTTCTCTTTCGCAAATTATTCTGAGGGCAACAGATTGAACTCTACCGGCAGATAATATTTGTGTGGTTTTAGTAATTAAGGCACGCGAAAGGAAAGGAGAAACCTGGAAACCTATCAATCTGTCCATTACTCTTCTTGCTTGTTGAGACATAAAGAGTTTTTCGTCGAGTTCTCTTGGTTCGTTAAGTCCTTTTTTAATACCGGTTTTAGTAATTTCGTTAAAAATTACTCTTTTGACATTGCTGTTAATTTTTTTTATTTCTTCAGCAATATGCCAAGCTATAGCTTCACCTTCGCGGTCGGGGTCAGTTGCTATCAGCACATTACCTGAAGACTTTGCTAATTGCTTAAGTTTTTTTATTACTTCAGCTTTACCTCTGATTGTAACGTATTTTGGCTGAAAGTTGTTTTCGACGTCAACACCCAGCTTGAAAGTTACTAAATCTTTAATATGTCCGACAGATGCTTCAACAATGTAGTTTTTACCTAAATACTTGTTGATTGTTTTAGATTTTGCCGGTGATTCTACAACAACTAATGTTTTTTCAGCCATTGAACTATCCTAATAATTATTTAATATTATATATTTATATTCGAATTTCAAAATTTTGGAACTACTAAATTACAAAAAAAATGATAATAACATAAATTTTAACACTAATTATTTAATTATAACGTAATAGAAGATTAGTTTTTGCTAAAAAATTAAATTTTTATTAATATTATAATAGGAGATACAATATGGGATTATTAGTAGGTCAAAAAGCACCATTTTTTAAAGGAAAAGCAGTAGTTGGAGGAGATGCAGCAAAGTTAAATCCAGATAATGCATTCAAGGAAATATCGTTGGATGATTACAAGGGTAAATGGGTTGTACTTTTCTTTTATCCACTTGATTTTACATTTGTTTGCCCGACAGAGATTGAGGATTTTGGCTTAAATTACGAGAAATTTAAAGAATTGAACTGCGAGGTTATCGCTTGTTCGACAGATAGTCATTTTTCGCATCTTGCGTGGAGGCAAAATCATGCTGGTTTGAAGAATTTGCCTTATCCGATGCTTGCTGACTTTACAAGGCAGATAGCAAAAGATTATGAGATATTGAAGGAAGAGACCGGCTATGCTTTAAGGGGGCTTTATATTATAAATCCTGACGGGGTTTTGCAATATACGGTTATTCATCCTGAAAACGTTGGAAGAAATTCTTCGGAAGTGTTAAGGGTTTTGCAGGGTTTGCAATCAGGCAAGTTGACACCTTGCAATTGGCAACCGGGTCAAAAGACTTTGAATTAAATTTTTTAAAAAATAAATAAGGTTGTCTTTTATGATTAGATGTTTTCTTAAAAGGCAACTTTTTATTTGTGGAGTCTTCGGATTTTGAATAGTTCGATTATCATCATTGTTGAGTCTTTGATTGGATTGACGGTGCTTCTTTTGTCGTTATACCATTCAACAGGGACTTGCTCTACTTTTAATCCAAATTTGTGTGCAAGGAAAAGCAATTCTACATCAAAGCTGAAACCATTAATTTTTGCGTTAGGGAAAATAAGTTCAGATGCTTTTTTTGTGAAGGCTTTGAATCCGCACTGAGTATCGGTAATGCCTTTGAAGACTAATAGCTGGACAAATTTGTTGTAGGTTTTACCCATGAATTCACGATAAAAGGGTTGGTGTTCTTTGACCATGGTTCTGTCGATTGCACGGCTTCCGATGCAAACGTCTGCACCAGAGTGGATTTTGTCAAGTAGTTTTGTGATTTCGTGTATTGGGGTTGAGAAATCTGCGTCACTGAAAAGTCTGATTTCCCCAATAGCAGATAGCATACCGTTGCGAACGGCGGCACCTTTGCCTTGATTTTTGTTTAATGGCAGTACGGTAACTTTCGGGTGATAATTTGTCAGAACTTTTATTGTATTATCGGAAGAACCATCATCAACAACAATCACTTCAAAATCATGGTTATGATTTTCTAGATATGAAATGGCTTTTTCTAAGGATTTGGTAATTCTTTTTTCCTCGTTGAAAGCAGGTATGATGATTGATAATTCTTTGTTCATTTTTTTGTCAGTTAAGCCAAGAATAAGAATAAATCCGAAAACCACGGGTTGCCCCGTGGTTTTCAGTAAGATGTTATTTAGCTGATATAGTATCAGTTAATTTATTTTTTGTTTTAATGTCATTTATTTTCTTTTGGATACCCTCTCCAAGATACATAAGATTTGGGTCATTAGAACTATTTAAATCCTTAATAACCTGTTCACCTTTGGTGATTGCCTCCTTGATTTTTCCTTGTTGGGAAAGTTCATCAATAGTGTATTCATCTATGTTTGTTTGAATATCGAACATATTATAGTATAATCTCTTTGCCTGTTCGGTAATATTGCCGGAAGCAGAAACTCCTTGCAATTGCTGTTTAATTAATGCTAACAGTTGTTGCAATATTTGTTTGGCTGAAGTTAGGTCACCCTTCATTTCGTACATATTTGCGGCAATTCTGTATGGTCCGAAATATGATTTTGCAGTGACTTCATCTATATAAGATTCGTAGTACAATTCGGGTTTTGCTATGATATCTGTGCATGATTTGATGGTCATATCTGCCCACATTTCAGCTTTGTTCTTATCTCCTGCTTCGGAATAAATTCTTGCGACCCTGAACTCGAGCTCATAAGGTAACGGGAATTGTTTTACTGATATGTATTTGTTCATTGTATCCAAGACAGCTATTGCTTTCTTTTTATCTTTTCCGGGTTGCAGATAATAAGTAGCAAAATTGATATAAAGAGTTCTGTAATTGGTCATTAAGCGTCGGTGTACTTCATCGAAGAAGACGTCCATGTTATTAAGGTTTCTGAGCTTAAATCCGTGGTTATATTCTTTGCTGTAATTGTCGCTGTTGTCAACATCGAGAAGACAAGCAGCCATTTTATTTTCATCTAATGCATCACCTGATTTTGTACGCTGAGGCACAGGGCATATACGCATAACCATTCCTTCGTTGCGGAAGAAAGGTTCGAGTCCGCTGTAAGCTTCAGCACCGACAGTCGTTGAGAAGTAAACTGGTCGTTGCCATTTTGTTTGTCTGATGATGTCAAGAACTAACTTGTCCTGAACTCTGAACAAATAAAATGGTTTTCCGTTTTGTTCTGAGTATTGTTTACCGACAAATGTGAATTCCATAACTCCTCTTGCTATTGCAGAAGAATCACTTGTGTATTTTTTTAGTATGTCCCGAGGTACAGGAATAGTTATATTTTGAGCAGGTCCACCGTCATAGCGTAATGCTCTTTCATCATCTTCAGGAACGGTTAAACTTTCGTCACTGAATGAGAGAGGGATTTTTTGAGCCCCCCAAGGTTCTCTGTGTTTTAGTTGGTGAATATACCACAGAGTGTTTCCCAGACTTAGGTTCACAATTCTGACGTCTCTTCTGACACCGGCAACGTCTTGCAACCACCATAGCGGGAAAGTATCATTGTCTCCGTTGGTAAATAAAATTGCATTTGGTTCACAGCTTTGAAGAATGTTGTAGGAATAATCGAATGGCAGGTAATTACCGGCTCTGCAGTGCATTTTCCACCCACCAACAGCCATATTAACTGGTACTAAAATCAATGACAGTATTATTACTGCAATAACAGGTCCAGTTTTGAACTTCTTTTTTGCGAGCCAATCAATTAAGAAATAAGTACCCATACCAATCCACATGCACCAGACAAAGAACGAACCGGCATAGAAATAATCTCTTTCACGTGGTTGGGGTTCTTGTTGGTTTTGCTGAATAGCAGCAAGTACTCCCATTAGAAGGAACATAATCAGATATATAAAAGCCATTTTCGGGTCTCTCCAGAAATGGAAGAAGAGTCCGAATAATCCGAAGAGTAGGGGAATAGCAAAAAATCTTATTGGGTAGATATCTTTGTAACCCATTTTATAGTTTATAAGCTCAGCTTCTTTTTTTCCGTCGAAAGCTTCGGGAGCATCTTGAATGTCGCTGGTTCTTCCCATAAAATTCCATAGGAAGTAGCGGATATACATGTGGTAAATCTGGTATTTCCAAAGGTAAGCAATCTCACCTGCGAAATTTGTTTCTCCGAAGTCAGGCATCTGATAAGACTTTCCGTCTTTGCAGGTAACATCTTTTCTAATAGGTGAATACCATTCGCCATAAACATAATTTCCTTTTTCGTCTTTTTTGACGTAATATCTTGTGTAGTAATCATCAGCTTGGTATCTGCGGGGCCACATAGGAGCTTCGCCGTATTGCTCTCTGCCGAGATAGGATGTCAGCGCACTTAAATTTTTTGGTTCGTTTTCGTTCATCGGAGAGTTGGAATTAGAGCGAACAAGTATTTGAGCATAAGTACTGTATCCCAGAATCATCAATAAGAAAGCTGAGGAAACTAATTTTATGATTTTCAAATCGTGTTTGTTTGAATACCAGAAGCCAAAGATAGCGAATAATATTAATCCAATTGCAAAAAGTCTGACAATCATTGAATCTTCAACTATATATTCCCTGCAATCATTTTTAAATAGTAAAGTTCCGTTAAGCATGGCAGGAATCCATTTAACGGTGAATGGGTAAACCAGTGCAAAGACGAGAACTGCAATGATTCCCATAATGATAAATGATTTGAAAGTAAATTCATATTTTCTGAAATATACCATTAAGACAATTGAGAATATTGATAAAACTGATAGCAAGTGGACACCAGTCGAAAGACCGAGTAAGTAAGCAATTAAAAGAAGATATCGTTCATGTCCTGGTTTGTCGGCTTCCTCGTTCCACTTCATCATAAGGAAAACAATTATTGCAACAAAGAGTGATGACATGGCATAGACTTCGGATTCCACAGCATTGAACCAGAATGTATCGCTGAAAGTATAAGCAACAGCTCCAACAAAAGCTGAACCATAGACTGCAAGCTCTTCAGCGAGGTTGTTAAATTCTTTTTTGAAATTGATGATTACTTTTACGGTAATTAGATATAGAAGCCAGATTGTAAAAGCACTCGCAAATACTGAGACTAAATTGATGTTCCATCCTTTGTCGCCGAACGGGATTAAAAGGTCGAACATCTTGCCGATTATCAGGAACAATGGGGCTCCTGGTGGGTGTGGAACCTGTTGCCAAATGGCGGCGGCTGAAAATTCACCACAATCCCAAAATGGTACTGTCGGTTGTACTGTTAAAAGATACGTTGCTAAAGCAATTAAAAATGCCAGCAACCCGAACCCTTGATAAATTCTTTTATAGTTCATCATTCTACCAATTTAATATATTAAAATTTTATTAATTATATATTATGTGAAACAAGAAGTGCAAAGTTAGGAAAAATTTTAATATTTGAAAAGTTTTTGGATTTATAATTATTAAAAAATATTAAGAATTACTCTAATTTTTAATACTGTCTGATAGAGAATTGTTCTGATTTTAAATAAAAAAAAAGAACCAGGTAATTGCTCTTACCTGATTCTTTCTATTAATTTTAATTCTCTCTAAATGACTATTTATTGATTATAAATGAATTGAAAAAGCTTTCGTTGTTACTTTCAATTGAATAGAAATAAATTCCTGATGGCAGGTTTGATGAATTGAACTGATAATTTTGTTCTCCTGCTGAGGGATTTGTGATTTGGTCAATTCTGAGAACATTGCCGTTTAAATCCATTATTTTTATTATTAGTTTTCCAGAATCCTTCACAAAGAATTTAATATTTGTTTCCGTGGTGAATGGATTAGGGTAGTTCATGGCAGTTGTGCTTTTTGCAATTTTGTCATTAACAGATACTTCCCCATATTCATAAGTCATGCGGGTATTACGTAACCAGTCGGTAACCAACCAGATATAAAATTGAAAATCAGTAACATAATCATATTCATTGTAGCTGATGTAGGTAATTTCTTTTTCTGTCCACTCATCAGAGCGCATTTGCATTTTATGTCGTTCTGTTAAATTACCTTTTTCATCGTAGCTGAATGTAACTTTTGATGGTTCTCCCCAATCAATAGCGACCCAGTCCTGATAATATTCTTCTGCTATTCTGTTATTTTCATCGTATGACCATGTGTATCTGTAATCGAGTTCGTATTCATCATCGTAAGCTTTGTAATGTACTCTTGCTATCCTTCTGTCTTGATTATCATAGAAAATTGAATCCATATAATCAATAAGAAGTTCAGGTCCGTACCAGAATTTATATTCTTGTCCTACGTATTTTCCGTTGTTATAAAAAAAGTAAGTAACATTATTATTTACCCAATTACCATTTCGATATTTTTGATTGAGTAATTCAATCATATTACCATCGTTATCATAAGTATTGATTTGTTTATTTGTATCTGCCATTACACCTTGCGACCTGTAAGACGTAATCTCTGAGATTCTGCCATTTTCATCATAAGATGTTAATGTTATTGAACCAATTAACATTTCTCCATCGTCGTTTTTAAAATAATTTGTGTTGGTAGTAATTTTTCCGTTTTCATCGTATTCAAACAAAGTTTTTGAGGTTAATTGCCAATCATTATCTTTCCACGAAAATACCTTTAGTTCTGTTAATAAATTTCCAGTGTATGTATGCTCCCACCGTGTATCTTTTTGTGCTCCGTTTGAATCATATTTTTCCTGCTCAAAAATGTTAAGTTTATTTGTGTTATCGAATGATTGAGTTCTCGTATTTGTTAAAATCCAAGCAGTATCAGAGCCACTGTATGTTTCTGAGTAAATGTATTTATTAATTTTTGGTTCAAGCCCGGCATTACGCTCAGTCTGGGTAATTGGCTGTGATTTGATGATACAAGATGCAATAATCAAAATAGTAAAACTGACTAAATATTTCATAATTTTTTCCTTAGTTTAAATCAACATATCATTTGTTAAATTACGCTTAATAATTTATAAAGTTTCAAAAATTTCTAATTAAGTAAAACAAAATACAAAATATTCTCTTAATTTGGTAGAGAAATGGAAAAAATAAATTTTATCATTATCTATTATTTAATTAATTTTAAAGTTTAATAAATACGATTTTTTCGTTATCTGAAAGTAAAAAAAGGAAACATAAAATGTTAGCTCATATTATTAATTATTCAATCAGATTTTTGATAATAATTATCGGGGTTTTACTGGTAAGCGGTTTGTTGTCGAATCCAACCTGGGATACTACTTTTTTGAGAATAATGGGGATAATATTCATTTTATTTGGTGTTTATCGTATAATTATTTACTATTCACAAGTGAAAAGATATAATTTTGATAGTCAGGAGGATGAGGAAGATGAAGAAAAGTAATCAAAGAATAGCTTATAAATTAAGGTATATAGCTCAATTAATATGCTTTTTAATGCTGATTATTCCCTTGTTGGTATTAGAATTTGGTTGCAATGGTTCCGGTAAAGACCCTAAAGCTACAGGAATTTATGAATCAGTTAATTCGGGAACAATTACCTGTTGGGTAGATGAATCTGTATGGGATTTTATGCAGCCTGTATTCAGGATGTATGATTCGGCTTATAAGGAGATATATCCGACTTTTATAAAGGTTACTTCACGGGAAGCAATGGCACAGTTGCTAAGTGGAAATGCCAAAGTTATAATTACACCACGTGATTATTTAAAAGATGAGGATTCTTTAATGAGAGCATATAAAGTTGAAAGACATGAAAGGGCGATTTATGCTATTGATGGTTTGGTATTTTATGTAAATAAGGATTTTCCTCTTGATAGTGTTACCGATGAGCAATTAAGGACAGTTTTTACAAAAGGAGATGTTGGTTTAAAAAGTTATTTTCCTCAATTGAAGAAAGAACCTGAGTTCGTTTGCAATGACTATATTTCTTCTGAATATGCAAATTTGAATTCGATTGTTCTAAAATCCAAAACACTAAAACATATGATAATTTTTAAGGAAAATTCACATTTGGTAAAGGAATTTGTTAAATCGAATTCTAATTCAATTGGTATCGGGTATCTTTCGCAGGTAGTAAAAGATGATAGTCTGAAGTGTCTGATGGTAAGTTTTGTTGATTCAAGCGGGAAATATATTTTTCCACATGTAGTCCATCAGGCAAATATTTTGAGGAAATATTATCCATATATTGTAAATCATTACGTCTATATACTAAAAAAGCAAAGGGACAGAGCTTTTTGGTTTGCAATGTTTTTAGAAAGGGAATTTGTTGTCCAGTCGTATTTTAATAATTACGGTATAGTTCCAGCTTATGCAAAAATCAGACTGGTTGAAGAATAAAATTTTTTACAATATTTAAAAGTTGTGAATGTTAATTAGAATAAAATTTGTGATAAAAAGTTTTTTAAGGTAAAAAAATGGCAAGAAAAATAGTTTTAATAATACTTTTGAGTTTAATATCATTTGGAATAGCGATATCTCAATCCAATAAGGATATGATGAAGAATCTGGCAAAAAATCACGATTATCTGAATGCAGCCAAATATATACCTGCGGTAGTGTCTGAAAACAGAAAGGATTTTGATTTACTTATGATGGCAGGAGATATATATTTTGAAATAGAAAATCTTGATTCAGCTTTGATTATGTACAACAAAGCCAATGATGTTGAAAGTGACCGTCCGCACCTATTAAGAAAAATGGCAAGAACATATTCTTCGTTAAAAAAGCATGATGAAGCGATTAAGACAGCCAGAAGAGCAGTAAATGAGGATAAAAATGACCCGAAGAATTATTTAATATTAGGACAAGTATATTTAGCCGCTGATTCTATGAAACAAGCAGAGCTTAATATTACAAAGGCAAGGGAAATCAACAAGAATATTCCCGATGCTTATATAGCTTTGGGAGATTTATATTTTGCCCAGAGGGTATATGAACTTGCAAAAAACAATTACGAGGAAGCATTGGGTATTGATGAGAGTAATGTTGAAGCAAGAACAAAATTAGCTATATCTTATTATTGGCTTGCGAACAGGGAATATGATGAGGACCTTGCAAATGAGCTTTTTAAAAGGTCGTTGCAAGAGTGGAATACTATAACAAAGATGGACCCTTTGAATGCAAGAGCATTTTTCGAACAAGGAAAGATTTTATTCTTTTCCCACAAATGGGAAAATGCGGCTAAGTCTTTGTATCAGTATGTTCAATTAAGACCGAACAATCCTCTTGGCAGATGGTATTTAGCACAATCTCTTTATGAACTTGCTCAATGTGATAGTGCCGAGCAACATTTGAGATTTTGTGCTGAACAGATAGATTCTGTAAAATCAAAAGCATATTTATTGTTGGCACGATGCTATTTTGATGCAAAGCAGTATGAAAAATCATTAACTACTTTTGAGTATTTAAAGACTATTGATACTCTTTCACTTGAAGACCTCGAAAGGTATGGTGCAGCAGCATTTCAGTTAGGCGATACATTGAAAACAATAGAACAATACAAAATAATCATTGATAAAGACCCTTCGAGATGTAAGCTGATTTTCAAGACCGGAGCTATGTTGTTCGTTCTGAGCAAATATCAGGAAACAATTGATATGATGACTAAAAGATTAAGTGGATGTGAAGATGAATTCACTGCAAAAACCTTTTTCTATATAGGTTCAAGTTATCAAAGGATGGAAAAGTATGAAGAATGCAAACCATATTTTTTGCAAAGTTTTCGAAAGGACAGTAGTGATTTGCTTTCTTTAGTTTATTTGTCAGATGCCTTTGCGAAATTAGAACAAGATGATAGTGCGATGTATTATCTTGAATTTGTACTGCAAAGAACATCACAGGACACATCAAAATACAGCTGGTTGACAGGAAATGTATATGCAAAGATTTGCAATCTTTACTACAAGGCAAAGAATTACAGTAAATTAAGAACAGCGGCTCAGGAATGGGTCAAATTCAGGGTTGATACCCCAATAGCTTATTTATACATAGCCACTTATTTCCAAAGTGTAAAAAATATTGAGAACGCTTGTGAGAACTATCGCTTAGTTATCAAATATGATAAATCAGGGACTTTGGCAAAAATTGCAAAAGAACAGATTTCAAAAATTGGTTGTCAATAATCGTTAATTAAACTTACAGGAAAATAGCATAAGCTATTTAATTATAAAGTAATTAAATAGGCTCTTTCATTTATTCCAGATAATCTATTGGAAGCAATTTCAAAAAATTGGGAGGGAGTATGTTTTTTTGGGAAAGTTATTTATATTTCGTAATTTTGTAAGATTTTTCAGAATAGATAATAAGGAAATGTTTAATTTATTTATTCAGGGTTTAAAAGATGGGGAGCATGAAATTGAATCAGAAGTTCCCGTAGAAGAAATACCTGAAATGTTCAGTGAGTACTTTGGAAT
>RCNQ01000167.1 GCA_003731675.1 Bacteroidetes/Chlorobi group bacterium ChocPot_Mid | reverse complement strand
AGTGCTCGTTTTTTGATTTTCTCTGATTAGCACTGAATTTTGAGGAGCGGCAATCCAATGACCAGCTTTCATAAGTTTTTTAAACAGTACTTTTTCCATATTATGGAATGTCATGTAGTATAGTTTTGATTCATCGTCTTTTAGGTATAGTGCTTTGTGCTCATATATATATAGACCAATCATGTATAGATTTATTACAACAAAAAGAACCCCCCAGGCAATACTGACAGTCAGGTCATCGGGAGCAGTTAAGACGAAATACCATAATTCGAGAAGACCGGCAATGACGAGAGATATTCTCAAATAAATAATTTTTTTAAAACTTGAGGCTGTGAGATACATCGCATTAGCGACATGTCCGAGTATATCAGCAAAAATCATATAAATTTCTAATAATTAAAAATTATTTTATTCAAATATATAAAATTTTTTAATTTTATCTTATATTTAAAGATAAATATTTAAATCAGTTACAATCCTGAACAGTTTTGATGATTTTTGAAATATCAAAACCTTTTTCTTTGGCTTTGTCAAGTAATGAATTATAGAGATTATCATCCATTTTCGGAGAACGGGATAAAATCCAAAAGTATTCTCTGTTGGGATGACCAACCATAGCATAGGAGTAATCGTCAGCGAGTTCTATAATCCAGTAATCACCTTTGAAGGGCCAGAAGAATTGTACTTCGAGTTTAGCGTTGTTGGAATTTTCAACAATAAAAGCTTTACCGTTAGCTACGTTGTTCTCACCTTTCGGGCTTCCTTTTTTACAGGAGTTTATTACTTTTATGTAATCTTTATCAGTGAGTTGGTATTCTGCAGTAACGCAATAGCAATTTTTTTCGAAGCTATGAGGAAAACGAGCAATTTCGTACCATTTGCCAATGTATCGTTTTAAATCAACGGATTTGACTACTTCCAGAGGGGGGTAGTTTTTGCAAGATGTCCAGAAAGCTGTGAAGATGATTAGCATTATTAATAAGGATTTCATAAGTCACCAGTAATTGTTAATTTATTTTAAGTCGGTTTCTTCTGCTTGAAGTATTTCGTAGGTATTGCCAACATCACTAATAAATGCGACTATTTTAAGTTTGTCAGGGCGCCAGTCTGAATTTTCGGGTAATGTAAAAGAATAAGTTTTTATACCGATTTGCGAAGTAAGTTTTTCACCCCAAGTACCGTTGAGTGAAGTTCTGAAGACGTGATTGTGGACGTAGTCATTGACATCTTCAGGGTCGTGTCGGTACCATTTTTGGTACTGAACAATGCTGTCTTCAACAATGCAGACATTGAGACTGTGGTATTTTTGAAGTTTTTCGTTGTACATGTATGTTACGAAAGCAAGAATTTGTCTGCTTTCTTTGAGGTAAATGGCAGACAAGTCGAGTGAAACAATTGGTTTTTCGGCTAATACTAAATCGACAGTTTCTTGCCAGGAAGCATATTTTAAAATATTGTTGCTTGTTAGAAAGCCACGTCGGTTGACCATGCCATTGGGTAATCCTGAGTTGCTGATACCGAAGAAGTTATCCCATTCGGTGGCAGTTTCAGTACGGAAGTCATAAGGGTGAGCGGTAGTTGGTTTAGCATAAAAGCTACAGTGAAGTGCAAGAAGAATGACTTTATCTCCATATTCTTCATGGATACGAGTTGCTTCCTGATGTGCATAAGGGCAATTACCGCAGGTAAAGCCAGTGTAATCTTCAATTAAAGCTTTTTTAACCAGAGTAGAGTCATCTTTGACTGAACCTTTTTTTTCAAGGTATTCGTTGGGTAATTCGCTACAGGAATAAATTATGGCTGTGAGAATCAAGCTTAGTATGAGAGATAATTTTTTTACTTTTTTCATTGGTCTTCCTTTAAAAATTCTACTGATTAAAATGTTGATGAAATGGTTAAGAAAAATCCATTTGAAGCAGGAACTTGACGACATACACCACCGACACAGATGATACCTTCTCTTTGTCTTCCGAAACCAAGAGTGAATCTTGTAGCGTCGTGAACGAAAGTAACAGAGCCAGTGAGGTAGTGGATTTGTCTGTCTTCAGATTCGTTGCCATAGTTCCACATGTCAGAAAAGGAGAAGTACCATTGAGGAGCAATGGTTAATTCGGCAAGACCCATGAGCCAGTTACCGTTTTGATTGTCGGGTTCGTGCAATGATGAATCCTGCGTAGCCCACATGTGCTGAGCTTCGAAACGGAGGGCATAATCGGAAGACAGTTTATAGGTTAAGTCACCGATAAGGATGTTGGTATAGACTTTGCCGAATTTAGCAGAGCCGTCAGCAGTAAGAATATCTTTGTCGTAAATTTGATTAAGGTAAGTGAGAATCATTTTAACATCAGAAGATATTTTACGGGTAATTTCAGCATGAAGTTCTCTGAAGTAGATTCTGTCACCGAATTCGAAAAACGGGGAGTCATAAGTAAATGCCAAGCCTGATGTGCTGTCAATGGCAGTAATATTTTTAACTATCGAATTTACTTGAGAGAAGTTCAGGTTAATAGTTGTACCGTAATTTCCTCCAAGGATTGTTTTTTTAGGAATAGAGTAAGTCGCTTCTGCCTGAAAGCCTACTTCACCATTAAGCTGAGTAGCATAAGGATACATAGCGGCTAAAGCATAGGTATGTTGCTTGGTCAAAGGTGGCAGAAAGTTGAGCAGAAGAGAATTACCAAGTTCATTTCTATCACTTCGGACATCCATGTTGTCATTTCGATGGAAGTTGAGTGAAAAGCCGAAGCCAGAAGTGAAATAGGAAGCATTGATTAAAAGGGCATTCCCCGGATTGAAGCTAAAGTAGTTTCCGCTACCTGGGTCGGGGTTTTTATAGCCATATTCTCCGTCGAATGAGAATGAAGAACCATTCAGAGAGATTCTGCTCGCCCAGAGTAAAGTATTTTCAGGGAGATTGTATTTAGATGAGAGGTCTTTCTGGAATTTGCTGATGACGCTCCCCCCTATTGATAACTGTATGTCCTCGGGGATTAGCTGTTCGAAAATGTTGTTTATGTTCAGGTTTAAATCTCCACCTCTGAGGATGCCTTCACCGAGAGACCAGAATTTACGTTGCTTGCCGACAATACCTTTTAGTTCGATACCATCGGAGGGTCGAAATTTGACTCTGAGACCATCCATTGCGTTGTCGTAACCTAAGGCGTATTCCTGATATGTGCGGAATATCATACCACTGCCGAATTGTTCGTAGAAGTTGCCAGCAGTGATATCTATTACCTCAGAGGTAAATTCACCGAAGCGGAAAGCAATGCCGTTACCCTGATAACGTTTGTCAATACCTAAAATAGGATTTAGATAATTTTCATATCTTAACCCTGCATTGAAATGTTGGCTTGAAAGGTTTAACCAGAGGAAACCCATCGAGAGAACTTGCTCATCAACTTTGGGAGCTCCGATGAGAGAATCCTGTGCATAAGATTGCATATCAAGCTGGAAGTTACCCGTAACACGGAAATCATTTAATGGGTCTTCTTGTGAGCTCATTGAGTAAGAGCAGGTTATTATTAATATTAAAATAATATTTCTAAGTTTTAACATAAAATTTTTAATAAATAGTTTTTAAAAAAGACAAATTACTGATTAAATCTGAAAATTCATAATTTAGGAGGTTTAAAAAGATAAATTTAATTACTTTTTTCGAGCTGGAAATTAGCAATACGCTTATCTCTTCGATTTTTAGCGGCTTCCCTCAAGTCAACAATTTTATCAGCTTCGTCAACGATTTCGACACCTAAAATGGTTTCGAGAACATCTTCCATAGTAATTATTCCTTCTACGCCACCATACTCGTCAACGACGATGGAGAGATGCTGTCTTCTTTGGAGAAATTGTTCGAGTGCTTTATCTAAAGAAGCATTTTCCGGGATGATGTAAACTTCACGTGCAAAATCTCTCAGTTTTTTTGCTTGTTTTCCTTTTAAAGCGGCAAGTATGATGTCTTTTGAAATCACGTAGCCGACGATTCCATCATCGATTGAATTGCCTTCCCATAAAGGAAACCGGGAATACATTTGCAATTCGGTCATATTTGCGACGTCGCCGACAGTGAAATCTGCATTGCATGAAAAGAGCATAGTTCGTGGAGTCATAACGTCGGTAACAAGGACTTCGTTGAAGTGCATGATGTTCTTTAGGATTCTGTATTCATCAGATTCAATAGATCCTTCTTCACGTGCTGTTTCAAACATGGCATTAAGTTCATCACGTGAAGCTTCTTCTTTTTCTTTACCGCTAATAGCTTCTATAATTTTTATATGCAGTTTATAAAAGGGAGAAATAATAAAGTGCAGAAGATTAGCTGGAAATGTGATTTTAAGTGCAAGTAAATCAGCAAAACGAGCACCAACAGCCCATAAGATTGACCTGAATATGGATAATATGATGAAAGTTATTAATTCAATTATTACTATGAAATACCACAGAAGAGCTTGATTCAGCAAAAAAGCTGTGAGCAGAGAGAATGCGAACAAGTAGAAAAGGATTTCGATTAAAAGGAATGAAGCCTGAGTATCTTCATAATGAATTTTCAAGTTATGAAGTGTATTGATTTTTTTTTGAATTTTGTTATTTTGGTTACCAGCATTGCTAAGTAAGTCATCAATTTTTTCATTTGATAATGAATTGAGAGATGATGATATAAAAGCACAATAATAAGCAACGAATATCGCAAGAGCGATTATTAGGATTTCCATTTTATTTATTTATCAAATATTTATAATATTCATTATTCTAAAATAACAATTTAATAGTTTGAATACAAGAAGTTAATAAAATTATTTCAGATAGACTACATTTCTGTGGCGAACCAGATATAATCCGATATAATTTTTGGATTTGAGGTATTCATTTAGAGATGTGTTGTAAAGATTATCTTTCATAATTGTTTTTGGACCAAAGGAATCTTCATCTTGGAAGACAAGAATAAAGTCAGCGTTATAAGCGTGTTTTGTATCAAAGTATTTTTCGAATTTTTCTCTGGTGAGGAAGTAAGGCAGAGAATCTATGCCTTCACCGAATTTGAAAATCTGAGTCCACCAAAGATACCAGAGGTTTTTTGTGGGGTCAAAGCCATAAAGCTTTAGAAAGTTCATAATTGGTTCATATAATGAGTCAATCAGAGTAAATTTGCTACCCATATAGATGAAATGTGGTTGATTATCAAGAGAATCTATAAGGATAGAGCCATAGGGAACAGGATTTTGCGTAGGTATGGCAATTGAATCTGCTCTGAGTATGGTTAAATTTTTACCAATTGAGTAAACTTTTGGTGTGACTTCGAATCTCAAGGGAAAACCTTTTTTATATTTGAGATAAGATTCGAATATGATTTTTGAGAAATCAGTTTCGGGACTGAAGCCGTAGTCGAGAAGATATTTGACAATTCTTGAAGTATCAGCCATATCCCAGTTTAAGTAGAGCCATGGCATAACGGTATTGTATTTTATCATATTATCGTTTAATGATGATATTTCAATATCTTCTTTAACTTTATCCGGTAGCATTTTGTCAAGTTCATTTATACAATCTTTTACATTTTTTGGTATATAGTAACCGGATTTTGAAGATTTGTCGTGAGTCGGATTGATGAAACCAACCCCTGGAATTGATTCTTTTTGTGGAAAGAGTTGCTGAGTAAAGATAAAAAATAGAAATAGAATAGTAATTATATTAGCTTTCAAATTAATCATATTAAAAAATCCAATATTTAACATTCAAATCGTTAATTTTAGTTTATAATAAATAATTTATTTAACAATGCAAAAAATTAATAATAAAAAATCCAATAGATTAATAAACGAGAAGAATCCTTATTTGTTGCAACATGCTTATAATCCTGTTGAATGGTATCCATGGGGTGAAGAAGCATTCGAAAGAGCAAGGAAAGAGGATAAACCGATTTTTTTATCAATAGGATATTCGACATGTCACTGGTGTCATGTAATGGCACATGAGTCCTTCGAGGATGAAGAAGTGGCTGAAATGATGAACAAAGTATTTATAAATATTAAGGTTGACCGTGAAGAAAGACCTGATATTGATTCAATTTATATGCAGGTATGTCAGATGATAACGGGAAGTGGAGGATGGCCTTTGACAGTGATAATGACCCCAGATAAGAAGCCGTTTTTTGCGGGAACTTATTTCCCAAAGGAATCTGTAATTAACAGAATAGGGATGAAGGACCTTGTAAGTCGTGTAGATGAGCTTTGGCGAACAAGTAAAGAGGATATTTTGCTTTCTGCCGATGATATGGTTAGGAGGATATCTCAGAGCAGTAATGGTCAATCAGGTGAAATAAGAGAGAATGTCTTTTATAAAACAAAAGAGATTCTTGGTAAAAGTTATGATGAGGTTTTCGGAGGTTTTGGTAACAGTCCAAAGTTTCCAATAGCACATAATTTATATTTTTTAATGAGTTATTCTTATTTTCACGAAGATTCAGATTCAATGGGAATGGTTAAGAGAACATTGAAGAAAATGGGTACCGGTGGTATTTATGACCATATTGGATTTGGTTTTCACAGGTATTCAACAGACAGAGAGTGGCTTGTGCCACACTTTGAGAAGATGCTATACGACGAGGCGCTTTTATTAAAGGCATATACGAATGCCTGGCAGATAACCAGAGAGGAATATTACAGAAAAATGGTTTATGAGATAATAGATTATGTTTCGAGGGAACTTTTATCTGAAGACGGAGGATTTTATTCTGCAGAAGATGCTGATAGCGAGGGTATTGAAGGAAAGTTTTATCTTTGGAAAGCTTCTGAGCTAAGGGAAGTCTTGGGAGATGATTATGAATTGTGCAAAAAGTATTTTTGTGTGAAAGAAGAAGGTAATTACAGAGATGAGAGGACAGGGAAATTTAACGGGGATAATATATTACATTCCGGTTGCGAATACGTAGCAGTGGACATGGATTTAATTAGTGAAGTGGATAAGAATAAAATTGAATTAATCAGAAAGAGTTTGTTTGAGGTAAGAGAGCAAAGGGTACATCCTTTTAAGGATAAGAAGATATTGACTGACTGGAATGGATTGATGATGGAATCCTTGGCTTTAGCAGGCAGGGTATTCAGGAAGCGGGCATTTACAGAAATAGCTATTA
>RCNQ01000166.1 GCA_003731675.1 Bacteroidetes/Chlorobi group bacterium ChocPot_Mid | reverse complement strand
CTATCACACTTTTAATAACAAGCATGCTTGGACAGGACAATGCTGTTCCTGCTAATAACAGAGCCAATGCAGGACCTTTTGACATGCCGTTACCAATTAATCCCTGCAAAATAGGTATTTCCGTTAAAGTAGCAAAATACATAAATGCACCAACCACCGATGCGAATAAATTGGAGAAGATTGTATTTTCACCAACTGCTGCGCTAATCCACTCCGATGGTATTATACCCTCATGACCGGGTCTGCCCAAAGCAAATCCTGCTATTAAAACACCGTAAAAAAGTAAAGGCATAATTTGTTTTGCAAAATCCCATGATGCTGTGAACCATGATTCACCTTCACCCTCGCTCGATGAAGTCGCATAAGATAAACCAATTATTGCTGCTATAAATGATATTAAAGGTTGTTCAATAAATATTATTGCTAATACTATTGTCGGAATTGAAGCAATAATAAGTTTCTTTTTATTAATATCGAACCAAAATATCAATGTTAATAGCAATCCTATTGCAAATATTCCTGTTAAATACCATTTTATGGAAAAGATAAAAGCCCATGCAGTAGTAGAGCTATCGGGATTTGCCCAATTAGAGAATACTAATATTGCTACCATTGAGCCAAAGTAAACAACATTTTTCCATAACGGACGAGTTACTTTTTCTTCGGGCATTGCAATTTGGGCATTGGATTTTTCGAGTTCTTCCTTGCGGTAAATAAATTGCATTATAATTCCGATGACAATGCTAAAGACAATTGCACCAACACCACGAGCAACCCCCATTTCAAATCCAAGTACATTAGCAGTCAAGACGACAGCCATAACATTTATTGCGGGACCAGAGTAAAGGAAAGTAGTTGCAGGTCCTAATCCCGCACCCATTCTGTAAATACCTGCAAAGAGAGGTAATACAGTACACGAACATACAGCAAGAATACCACCTGAGACAGAAGCAACACCGTAAGCTAATACCTTATTTGCTTTGGCACCGAGATATTTCATAACAGATTGCTGACTGATAAAGACGCTAATTGCACCAGCAATGAAAAATGCAGGTATTAAGCATAAAATCACATGCTCCTGAGCATACCATTGTGTTAAATACAATGCTTCAAAAACGGCATTGTCAAATCTTTGATTACCTAATGGCAAATAGAAAAATCCTAAAAAGACAATTCCAATCACCAGAAGTATTTTCCATTCATGTTTCCAAATCATTATTTTTTTCCTTGTTCTTTCAAAATTTCTTTAATTTTTAATTTAATTTTCTCAACATCAGGTAATCCACCTGGATAAAATCTGCATGAAAGAGAGATTTCATCAGGTATTTCCCTGCCTTCAAAATCTTCGCCATTAATAAGCAATGTGGGAGAACCTCTGAATTTGTATTTTTCAGCAAGTTCCGGTGTATCTATAATCTGCTCAGAATATACAATATCATCTCCAAATTGTTTTACGGCTGTTTTAACATTTTCAATCAACTTAGGTCCGTTTGGACATCCGTGAAAATGTTGTACTATTATTTCTATTTTATCTGACATTATACTAATAATTATTGTTCGACATATTTCGCTACAAATTTTCTTAAACGTGGCATTAGCAATAGCATGATAGGCACTGCAAGAACAAACGCCAATCCCCATGATTTTAGCCATTTAACTAAAAAGCCGTCAACCAAACCAAAATTTAAACTAACTGATATAAATGTTATAATTGAAGTCATAATTAATGCCATTAACATTAGTGTCATTTTCATTTCGTTTTGTTTTTTTATTCGCATAATTATTTACCTTTAATTTGTTTTTAAAAATCTAAAATCTGATTTCACATTTTTTAATTCTACATCCTCCAGCAACCATCCGTTATTCGCTTCAGGGAAAATATCAAATTTAGGCACATAAGGTTTTATATCCAGTAATGGTGTGCCTTCTAACATATCTACATTCTCAACTGATAATACATTTCCCTTAACATCAATTAATCGAACAATAGACAGACCAATAGGATTTGGTCTAACTGGTGCCCTTGTTGAGAATATACCTCTTTCCTTACTATCCAAGAAAGGTTTGACTTTTAACTTCATTTCTTTTACCTGATGAAGATGATAAAGTAAAATCAAATGGCTAAACTCTTTTATGCACTCCAATCCTTGGATATATTCATCAAACAAAGTGATAGTTCCAATTGACTTGGAACCTTTAGGTTGTATAGGCATATCCTCCAGTTTGATAAACGGAGTATTGATAATTCCTATATAATTGAATTCAAAAATTTTCTTATTTTCCAATTTTACCACCCATTAAATAAAAATATGTAGTTGCCCAATTTGCGAGTAAAACAAAAATACCAAAAATAAAATTTCCAATACTCATTAACCCCCAACCCGAAAGTATATTGCCGATAGAGCATCCACCAGTCATTGCGGCTCCGACTCCAATCATTAGTCCACCAAATAAAGCCACTAAAGTTTGCGAAGGGTCTTTGGGTAAAAGTTTGGCTTGTCCCGACAATGCGGCAGAGACCCAAGAACCAAAAAGAAGAGAAGTAAAAACAAGTACCAACCACATAGAAACTTTTTTCTTATTTTCTGTGGGTTTTTTAATCACTTTTACATTAGCTTGTGTAGCAACAGCTTGGGTTTCAATTTTTGGTTTTGATTTAACAAGTATCAAATTATCTGGTTTTTCAGTAAATAACATTTTTGTAAATAAAACACCATGTGTTATACCTAAGGGATAATTCCGACCGGTTTCGGCTGAGGATAAATAAGCCAAAGCTCCTAAAATGCCAATTAACAAACCAGCTACCCATGGTTTCCATGAACGTTTCAGAGGTATAGAAAATGTGAACTTATTTTTCTTGTGTTTCCAAAGAGAATACGCAATGGTAGAGATTCCGAAGATAATTGCTAAAATCCAGAAGGGAATACCTGTTATATAGCTTAAAGATATTGATTCACCATTAGTTCCATTAACTAAGTATTGTTTTAAGTTTTCGCTGAAAACAGACAATGGTCCATATTCAACCATTGCAATTCCAATAGGAACAGCCATCAGAGCCATAATCGAATTTATATTTCCAGCTGCACCTTTGTATGAAACTCCGCTAATACATCCACCTGCAAATACCATCCCAATACCGAAAATTATTCCTCCGATTATATAGCTTAACCAGAATAGTGGTTTAGGACTTAATGTAATTAGTCCCAACCTTTCAATTATAGCTATTGAAATCATGGTAGAAACAATAGCTACCCAAAATCCCCAGATTTTACTTCTGTCCTTGAACATTATCATCTCACTCATTGCAGAAGATGCACACAAATCACCTTTTTGCAAGAAAAAGCCGAACATGAATCCTATTGGTATTGCAGTCAAATACCATTGGGATGTTACTATACCGAAGATTGCAAAGAAAATTGCAATTGAACTGAAAATAATTATAAAAAAAGTTTTCATAAAAATACCTTATATTATTTTTAAATTATATATTTTTATCAATTAAAAGGGAAAAAGAATTACTTACAGTGTCATTAACAGTTGCTTGCTTCATATAACGGGCAACCATAATTGCTTCAGTTATCTCTTCATTAGCCAATCCATTTTGAATTGCCATTTTGGTCCACATCTGTGTACAGGTATCTGAGCCTAAAGCTGCAGCTACAGCAATTCCAATAAGAATTTTATACTTGTTTGGGACTTTTTGATAATTTGTATTTTCAAAAATCAAAGCTTTTTCTTCCATTTGATTCTTTGCGAATTCAGGTGCAAATTCTTTCAATAATTCCATCGGTGTTTTGTTACTCATTATTACTTTCCATGTTATTATTAATAATATAATTTACAATTTCATCAATTTTATCTTCAGTTACCGGAGTTTTTCCTTTTACTATTCCAAAATCAGTTGTGTTGATATGTTTATAATTCGTAATATCTTTCTGCTTGAGAATTTCTTCTGCACAGTTTATCGGGCATCCATCCAACACTACAAAATTAGAATATTCTTTTTTTGATTTTTCAGCAAACTTTGCGTCGATTGCAAATCTTGCAAGACATAGCATTTTAGCTTTACCACTCGACATTAGCTTACGTGCAACTAAATCTGAATAAGAACCAGTATTTGAGGCTCCGGAACATGCTACTATTCCAATTGGTTTTTCTGTAACTTCCATTTTTCTATTCATTTATTAATATATAAATAATTATTTAACCTTCATTAATTTCATATCCTTTAGTAATAAGAAATTTCTCCATAATAATAGCTATTAACACAAAAACCGGTATTGATAATAGTGTTCTTAAAATTGAAAACTTTAAACCTAAGAAACCAATTTCAAATGTCAACATCGGAATTTTTAAAGATGAAAAAAATCCAAGATAAATAAATATATTCCTGATTCCTGCACCCTTTTTCCATAATAAATGTGCAACAGGAAAAGCGGCGTATAATGGTCCTGCCTGTAAAGTTGCAAGTAAAAATATTAATACAAGCCCTTTAATACCTGCATCTTTTCCGATATATTTCATTACTTTTTCTTTCGGTACCCAGACATCAAATAAACCAATAAGTAAAAACATTAAGGGTAAAAATGCTAACATTTCTAAAAAAAGCGGTACGAAATTATGTTTTGTAATATATATTCCCGACTTAAAATCAGATAAATAAGAATAGCAGACAAAAACTAAAAACAGGACGATTGTAATTATGCTGAATAGATATTTATCAATCATTTTCTTCATAATAAGCTCCAAAAAACTCCTATCCAACCACCCACGATTAATGCACCAATAAAATTTAATGCATTCCTTACTAATGTTACCTTCAAGCCAAAATACTTTCTTTCTAAAGGAATTGTTAGAACCCCAACCATCATTAATGTAGTAATAAAAACTGCAATTACCGGGTAACTGACTCCATTTTTAACCAAAATACCTGCAAGTGGATAAGCTATAAAACCGGGCATCAATGAAATTGAACCAATAAATGCGGCAAAAATATACGCTGATATACCTGCTTTATACCCAAGATAATTCATTAGCAAATCATCGGGGGTTAAAAATAAAACTAAACTAATAATTATTATTACTGATAATAAAGTAGGTAATACTTTCAGAAAAAGTAGGATACCTTTTTTTATTCCACTCATTGTTTTGTTCCTATCAAAAATAAATGATAACAACAAAGAAATAACAGTTATAATAATTAATATAATCATATTTACTTTTTTGTAATTTGTATCCCTAACAATTTAACTCCATTTTCGGTTATCAATGAAAAAGTAGCTGGTTCTGATAGTAAAATTTGTCCTTCATTTAAGGCTACTTTGTCGGAATTTATCATTACCTCTGCTTTCCCATCCATATTGATAAAAATCACATAAGATTTCATCTCGCAAGTTGTTAATTGTTTTCCTTTTTTAATTCAAAATTAAGTTTTAAATATGTTCCAATCGGACATAAATCTTTAAGAATATTCAAATTCATTTCTACTGCTTTGTTTACAAGTTCATCATTCCAGCATTCCGGTGGGAGCCAGATATTTGAACTTTTAAATTTTTGTAGCGAATTTAATACTTTTAGATTATTAACAGCAGACATTGCCAATACAATGTTTTCGGGTAATTCCGGCAAATCCTCAGTTGAGTTATAAGTCGTTAGACCATATATATCAGGATATTTCGGATTTATCGGAAAAACTTTGTATCCAACATCGGTTAAGCTTTTCACAAGTTTAAAACCATAGCTGTCTTCTTTTGCCGATGCTCCGATAATAGCAAAAGATTTTGTATTTCTCATTATTTCAACTTCGTTCATTATTAAACTCCGATTCTATAACAAAATGATTTATATACATTTTTTTCTCTATCTTTATAAGGATAAGAGTTAATTAATTTAATATCATATACTTGCATAATATTTCTTCCTTTAAAATAATTAATGTAGAATTACAATTTATACTCAAAACTGAATGCTACTGTGTTTTTGTATCTCAAATCCGTATCCACCGGTTTCCATCCTTGATAAGATAACGACAGTGAAATTCCCTTTACAGGGGAATAGTGGGTACCGCAAATAATTGCATCGCCATCATTTTGTTCGTTCCATTCATTAGACTTTCCCTGCAAAGTATTGGATCGCAAATTGTCATACCTTCCGAACAATTCAACATTTTCTTCAAGAATATAACTACCATATATTGAAAATCCATACAAATCATTGTTAAGAAGGTGATTATGGTTCTTATGATAGTCATATTCAGCTCCTAATCGAAACAACTTTGGTAGCTTATATCCTATGAAGACAGTATAAAGTTGTTGGTTAGCATTTGCAATCGGATTGTCGGAGGGAGAATTATCGTAATAAATTCTTGAAATAAGTCCATCGACCGGTTTAAAATCAACACCGACTCCCATTTTGACTTTTCCATAGACATCCTGGTTGTTTCTAAATCCTTCTCCATTTGTTAGAAGAGCATCAAAAGAAAGCCATTTGTTGATATTGAAATATCCAATAAAACCTAAGTCACCGCTTGGGATAGAAAAATATCTGTCCGGGAAAGTTTCGAGAATGTATCTGTAACCCCAAAACTTTTCTTGAGTTAGATAATGATTTTGAAGAATCCCTCCAGCTTGAAGTTTTATATCCTTGGTCGGTTTAAACTCGATATAAGAAAACTTTAAAGTCATTGTATAATAACTGCCCTGCTGATATGAATAAGAAGAGTTCAGATTTTGTCCGGTAGAATCCTTAACATTCAAATTACCAAATATTGTAGGTCTGCCTGCATCTATAACCACAGCACCAGACCATTCGGGGCTGAATTGATAACTATAGCCAAAATGAGAACGATTTATATACATTCCGAAAGTATTATTTTCTGCTTGTTTTTCAAATAATGTTCTGTTAATAACCTGTATAATCATTTTTCCTTCGGGTTTAAACGTTGAATCGCTTTGAGCATGAGTGACTTTAGTTCCAGACACCATCATTAGAGCCACAAAAAGCAATAAAACAAATTTTTGTAAAGTCATTTAATTTTCTCCGATTCTATAACAAAATGATTTATAAACAAGTTTTTCTCTTGACCTGTCAATAGCTTTTGATTTTAAATATTTAAGATTTTTTATAACCATGTCCAGTTTATTCCCGGGAAATCCTAATATTGCTTCGCCTGACTTAGCGTCTGTTGCATCACGGCATCCATAACATCCAAAACTCATATTTATATCGTTTGTTACAAACGGAATAATCGTTGAATCCACACACATTGCCTGTAAGATACTTGTACTGAAATTCAGTCTTCCTCCCTTGTCATTCAAGTAAGCAAGGG
>RCNQ01000165.1 GCA_003731675.1 Bacteroidetes/Chlorobi group bacterium ChocPot_Mid | reverse complement strand
GTAAGAAGAGCAAGAGTAGAAATACTTAAAGGTAATTATGAAAACTGGAAAAAAGAGATAATCGAAGAAATAAATATGGTTAATGAGTAAATTAAAATTGGAAAATCCTAAATAAATTGATATTTTTGTTGTTTATATAAATGTAAAATTCAAAAAGATTTAAAGGAAGAAAAATATGTTTGATACGATTGCTGTAATATTTGCTATGGCACCGGGTGGACAAGGTGGAGGTACCGGCTCTTTGATTTCAACATTGGTAATGTTTGGTGCAGTTATTTTAATAATGTACTTTTTGATGATTCGTCCACAACAAAAGAGACAAAAAGAGCATCAAAAAATGTTGGACAGCATTAAAAAGGGAGATAAAGTAATCACAACAGCAGGTATGCACGGGACGGTTGTTGATATTGACGGTAACAGTTTTGTAATACAAGTAGCTGATAACGTAAAAATTACTTTTGAAAAGCATGCTATTGCATCGAAGAAGAGTTAATAGCGGAAATTAATAGATCTCGATTTTAAATAAAATATTTTTTTCACTTTTAGAGGTTAAGAAGTTATTCTCTAAAAGTGTTTAATTTTTAAGTGGGATGAAATGAATACAATAGAAGAAGCATTGGAGGACCTTGTATCCGGTAAGGTAATAATTGTAATGGATGATGAGGATAGGGAGAATGAAGGTGATTTGCTGGCATCTGGACAACTTTGTACTCCTCAGATAATAAATTTTATGTCCACTCATGCTAAGGGGCTTATTTGTGTTGCAATAACTGAGGAAAGAGCTGAGGAGTTGCAATTAAACAGAATGGTTGATAATAGTTCAGCTGTGCATGGGACTAATTTTACAGTATCGGTTGATTATGTACATGGGACAACAACAGGAATTTCTGCTTTTGACCGAGCGGCAACTGTAAGGGCATTGGCTAATAAGGATACAAAACCTGAAGATTTGGGAAGACCAGGACATATTTTTCCTTTGGTTGCTGTAAAGGAAGGAGTTTTAAGAAGAGCAGGACATACAGAAGCAACAGTTGATTTGATGAGATTAGCTGGTTTAAAACCTATTGGTGTTCTTTGCGAGATTATCAATGAAGATGGTACAATGGCAAGGAAACCTGACTTAATTAAGTTTGCAAAAAAGCATAAATTGAAAATAATAACTGTTAAGGATTTAATAGCTTACAGATTAAGGTCAGAGTGTCTGGTTCAGTGCAAGGCAACAGCGAAGCTACCATCGGAATACGGTGGAGAATTTGAAATTAAAGTTTATGCTAATATTTATGACGGACAGGAACATGTAGCGTTGGTGAAAGGTAAATGGGAAAAAGATGAGCCAATCCTGGTAAGAGTACATTCCGAGTGTCTGACTGGTGATGTATTCGGCTCACAAAGGTGTGATTGTGGCTCACAGTTACATAAGGCAATGGAAATGATAGGGAAAGCAGGTAAAGGTGTTTTGCTTTATATGAGACAGGAAGGCAGGGGGATAGGATTGATTAACAAGGTCAAAGCTTATGCTCTGCAGGAGAATGGATTGGATACAGTTGAAGCCAATGAGGAGTTGGGATTTAAACCTGACCCAAGGGATTACGGTATTGGGGCTCAGATTTTGGTGGATTTGGGAATCAGGAAGATGAAACTGATAACAAATAATCCGACAAAAAGGGTTGGTCTTGAAAGTTATGGTTTGGAAATCACCGAAAGGATACCAATTGAGATTGAACCGAATAATATCAACAGGAACTATCTTTTGACTAAGAAACTGAAGATGGGGCATAAGTTGCATTTATAAAACCAGTAATATTGATGGTTTGGAAAATTTAAAAATAATAATATAATTGGAGAAATTATGACTTTTGGAGTAACGTATATAACAAAAGAGAGAGCAAAGCAGATAGAAGAAGAAATTTTTGAGCTGAAAACAAAAGAAAGAAAAAAAATTGCTCAAAAAATCGCAGAAGCACGTTCTCATGGAGATTTGTCGGAAAATGCAGAATATGATGCGGCAAAGGAGGAACAGGGTTTGCTGGAGATGAAAATATCCAGGTTGGAGGAAATGCTTTCGAGAGCTCAGATTATTGACCCGAGTGAATTACCTAATGATAAGGTTTATATACTATCCAGAGTCAAAGTATTGAACAAGAATAATAACAGTGAAGTTGAGTTTTTCATGGTTTCCGACAGTGAAGCAGACTTTTATAATAAGAAAATATCAGTTACTTCACCATTGGGTAAAGCACTTATGGGCAAGAAAATCGGAGAAACAGCAGAGCTGAATGCACCAGCAGGAAAAATAATTTATGAAATATTGGATATAACAAGGTAATTATTAAAAATATGAGATACTTAATAATTATTTTGTTGTTTTATGGTTCAGCTTTTTCGAAGCAGACAGATAATGATGTTTCCAAGACAGATACAATTTGTTATAAATTTAAATTTAATCAGTATGACACACTCGTTTATCACATAGCTTCTCATGATAGTATAATTATTGATTATGGTGAACCGTTAGTTAAAACGAGATTTGAGAAAGTAATGTTTATATGTGATTCGATTAAGAATAACAGATTTTATTTAAGTGCAACATTAATTGATTTTTTATCTTTTGAGAGTAGCGGGGAAATTAAAAATGTTGAACGCAAAGATAATCCTTGGATAGGAAGGAAGGTTTGGTTTGCAATAGATTCAGTAGGGAACAGGTATGCTCTTGGATATGAGGATAGTAGTAAGGCAGGATTGTCACCTGGGGGAGCATTTCAACCACATTTGTTTTTTACTTTGAAGGAATCCTGTAAAGCAGAGGATAAGTCTTGGTATGTAGAGACATTAGATGAATTAGTTGAGAATGGTTTGCCAGTGCCTTTGATGAAGCAATCGTCTTTGTTCAGGTCGCATCCTTCTTTGGATACACTCGAAGAACATTGTAACAGATTGAGTTATATCAAAACAGCTCAGGGAAGTTATAAGGTGGAATCTGAAACGGATACTTTCAGAGTTACAAATATTGTTGCAGGATATGGAGTTATGGACATAAGTGCAAATAAATGGATACCGGTTCATTATTTTGCTACGATTGAGCAGAAACTGACAATAACAACAAACGATGAAGAGCCCAAACCAGGGATTCATTATTTAGCAACAAATTATACTTTGGAGTCATTCAAAGAAGGTAAGAAAATTCAAAAAAATAATAAAATTCAAAAGAAAAGTAAAAAGTAAATTTGGACATAATAAAAAAGGTTCGTAATTTTGTAATCTATATAAATTTATATTTTGAAAGAGGTAAGAAATGTCAAGAATATGTGAGTTAACAGGTACAAAACCATTGGTTGGTAATAACGTTTCGCATGCACACAACAAAACGAGACGTCGTTATTTGCCAAATTTGCAGAAGAAGAGAATCTGGATACCTGAAGAGAAGCGTTGGATTACATTGAAGATAACAGCAAAAGCTTTGAAAACTTTGGATAAAAAGGGTTTTAAAGCGATGATGAAAGATTTAGAGTGTAAATAGGAAAATTAACCGTAAGGTAAGAAATAGAACATAATTAGTTACAAACTATTTAGTTTAAAAATGGAAACACACTGAAATATTTGGTGTGTTTTTTTTTATTCCATAAATTTTTTCATTAATTCTTCGACAGTTGGAGTTTTTCTGTAATCATTAATAGACATTTTCATAAAAAGAGCCAGCTCAACCAGTAATTGCAATTCTTCGTTGCTCATTTTTGAGCTTAAAACATCACCGGAAGCATAAGCTATAAACATCCCGATTGCCAATAAAGATTTTTTAAAGAGCAAAGATTGGTCAAGACTTAAATTGCTATCAACAATATCAGCAATTTCTCTTAATCCGGTTTTTATATTTCTTTGGTCAACAGCGAAATAATTGGAAATTGAGTCTATATCGTAATGAATTGAAGGGATTAGTTCCCTCATAATATCGCAATCGAATTTATGTGACTTTTCTTTGAGGGTAGTTAATGCTTGCAGTTCATTTTTATCAATGTTTTTATCAGCACCAGCAATTGCCTGAAACATCCAGATGATAGAAAACTCGAGTGTTTTCCATTCTTCGGCAGTAAATTGTTGTTTGTAAACCATTTCAACTCCTAATAAAATATTACTTACTTATAAATCAGATTTTGAGAAAGCCATTTCTCAATTTCTTTAACACTCATTCCTTTTCTCATGGCATAATCGAAGACTTGTTCCTCGTTTATTTTGCCCAAAGGGAAATATGTGCTATTTTTGAAAGCAAAAATTAAGCCACAAACAGAAGCGGTTGGGTTCATCATAAGGGATTCGGTAAGCGAAATTCCTGTATGTCTTTCAACATCAAGGATTTTGAATATTTGAATTTTTTCTGTATGGTCAGGTTGCGATGGGTAGCCTGGAGCAGGTCTGATTCCTGAATATTTTTCTTTAAGTAAATCATCAGCGGATAAATCTTCATTTTTTTCGTAACCCCAGTATTGTGTTCTGATTTGTTGGTGGAGATGTTCGGCGAAAGCTTCAGCAAGTCGGTCGGCAAGGATTTTCAGCATAATAGATGAATAATCATCGTTGTTCGATTTGAATTTTTCTGATAATGCTTCAACTCCTATGCCTGCTGTAACTGCAAAAGCACCTAAATAGTCAATGCGTTCTGATGATTTTGGAGCTATATAGTCAGCGAGTGCAAGGTTAGGGGAGTTTTCTTTGAGAATTTGTTGTCTGAGTGTATGGAATTTTCCTAAAATATTACCATGTTCATCATAGACTTCAATATCATCTTCAACCGAATTAGCTGGGAATAAACCGAAAACACCATTAGCAGAGATCAAGTTATCATTGGTGATTGAATCTAATAAATTGTTTGCATCTTCAAAGAGTTTTTTTGCTTCTGTGCCTTTATTTGGATGGTCGAATATGGCAGGGTATCTGCCTTTTAACTCCCATGCAAGGAAGAATTCAGTCCAATTAATATATTTTCTTAAAGTTTCAAGGGGATAGTTTTTTAAAACTGTAACCCCCAATTTATTTGGTTGAATAATTTTTTCATTTGACCAATCTGGTATTAGTTTATTTTGTCTTGCTGTTGACAAAGAAATGATATTTTTTTCGTTTTGTGAAGAGATGTGTTTTTCTCTGATTTCTTGATATTCGTTTTTTAAATTTTCAATAAATTCGTTTTTTGAATCATCTTTTAAAAGATTGCTGACAACCGGAACAGCTTTTGAAGCATCTAAAACATGAATGACGGGATGCTTGTAATTCGGAGCGATTTTAACAGCTGTATGAACTCTGGATGTGGTTGCACCACCAATCAACAGAGGAATGTTAAAATTGTTTCTTTCGAGTTCGGAAGCTACGTTTACCATTTCATCGAGAGAAGGGGTAATTAAACCACTTAATCCGATAATATCAACGTTTTGTTTTTTTGCTTCTTCAAGAATTTTGTTGGTAGGGACCATTACTCCGAGGTCAATTACTTCGTAATTATTGCAAGAAAGGACTACACCGACAATGTTTTTTCCGATATCATGAACATCTCCTTTGACGGTAGCCAGCAGGATTTTGCCTGTGGGTTTAATGCTGTCGGTTTTTTTAAGTGTTTCTTCGATGTGTGGAATTAAAATCGAAACTGATTTTTTCATTACTCTGGCACTTTTAACAACCTGTGGGAGAAACATTTTCCCGGCTCCGAATAAATCACCCACTATATTCATTCCGTCCATAAGGGGACCTTCGATGATATGAATAGGATTTTTGAATTTTTTTAATGCTTCATTAGTGTCAATATCAATGAATTCAACGATACCTTTAATGAGTGAATATTTCAATCGTTCTTCAACAGTGGAATTTCTCCATTCTTCCTGTCTTTTTATTTCCTTAGTTGTCTGATTTTTTAATGATTCAGCAAATTCGATTAGCTTTTCTGTAGCATCTGGTTGTTTGTTGAAAATCACATTTTCAATTAGTGTAAGTAGATTTTTATCAATTGTTTCGTAAACATCAAGCTGACCGGCATTAACAATTCCCATGTCCAGCCCAGCTTTAATTGCGTGGAAGAGGAATGCTGAATGCATAGCTTCGCGTACTGTGTTGTTGCCTCTGAATGAAAAGGAAAGATTACTGATACCACCACTAACGTATGTACCCTGTAAATTTTGTTTAATCCATTTTGTAGCTTCGAGAAAGTTAATAGCATAATCGTTATGCTCTTCCATACCGGTAGCAATTGTTAAAATGTTAGGGTCAAAGATAATATCTTGTGGGAGAAATCCAATTTCGGTGGTAAGGATTTTGTATGAGCGTTTTGCAATTTCAATTTTTCTTTGAGTACTTGTTGCCTGACCTTGTTCATCGAAAGCCATAACAACAACTGCGGCACCAAATCTTTTTATGGTTCGGGCATGTTCTTTGAATACATCTTCTCCTTCTTTGAGAGAAATTGAGTTAACAATTCCTTTTCCCTGAAGACATTTTAGACCTGCGAGAATAACAGACCACTTAGAAGAGTCAATCATTACAGGTACTTTAGCAATTTCTGGTTCTGAAGCGATAAGATTTAAAAACAATGTCATTGCTTTTTCGGAATCGAGCATAGCATCATCCATGTTTACATCAATGATTTGTGCTCCATTTTCAACTTGTTGTTTGGCGATTGAAACAGCTTCTTCAAATTGGTTGTTCATAATCATTTTTTTGAAATTTGAAGAGCCAGCGACATTAGTTCTTTCCCCAATATTAATAAAATTGGAGTCTGGTCTTACAACAAGTGGTTCTAATCCGCTGAGTTTCAGATAGTGATTGACAGGAGGAATTTTTCTTGGTTTGTGTTTTGAAACTATTGATGCCATTACTTTTATATGCTCAGGTGTAGTTCCACAACAACCACCTACAATGTTAATAAATCCTGATTTGGCATAATCTTCCAAAACAGTAGCCATTTCAGAAGGTGATTCATCATATCCGCCAAATTCATTTGGCAAACCAGCATTGGGATAGAGAGAAATAAATTTGTCTGATTTTTCAGATAATTCTTGTATAAAAGGTCTCATTTGTTTAGGACCAAGGGAGCAGTTTAAGCCAATGCTAATGAGATTTTCGGTGTGAGAAACGGATATGAGAAAAGCTTCAGTAGTTTGCCCTGAAAGTGTTCTGCCGCTTAGGTCAACTATTGTTCCTGAAATCATTACTGGTGGGAAAAAACCTGTTTTTTGATTGAGTTCGGATATTGCGAATATGACTGCTTTGCAATTTAGCGTATCGAAAACGGTTTCTATTAGTAAAATATCAGCTCCACCATCAATTAATCCGTTAATTTGAACTGAGTAGGCGTTGACTAAATCGTCAAATGTTACTTTTCTGAAACCTGGGTTATTAACATCCGGAGAAATAGATGCCGTAGCGTTTGAAGGTCCAATAGCACCGGCAACGAATTTTGGGGAGTAACTACCTGGATTTTGTGCTTTAAAATCATCAATAGCTTCACGGGCTAATAATGCGGCTTGTTTGTTGATTTCATAGGTCAGGTCTTGAGTGCCGTAATCAGATTGTGAGATAGGATTTGCATTGAAAGTATTAGTTTCAATTATATCAGAGCCAGCAAGGAGATATTCCTTATGAATATTTCTGATTATATCAGGTTGGGTAAGGCAAAGTAAATCATTGTTACCTTTTAAATCTTTAGGAAAATCTTTAAATCTTTCGGAACGGAAATGACTTTCAGTAAGTTTGTGTTTTTGAATCATAGTTCCCATTGCTCCGTCGAGAATCAGGATTTTCTGATTTAAAAGTTCATTAAGCAGATTAGTAATATCTTTATATTTATTTATCATTGTTTTCAAATATTTGTAAATTAAACATTTACAAAATTAAGATATAGTTGTTAATAAATAATTACTTTAATATGATGAGATTGATGTTAATGATTAACTTTTCATTTCAGGAATAATTGTTTTTAACCTATTTTATTGTGTAAGAAGGATAAAATTCGTTAAATTTGAATTTTTTTAAATTTGTATATATTATAATAACTGGTTAACGGATTTTTTTTAGTATAGAAATGGAAAGCAAATATAATTCGACAGTAATAGCAAAGATTCTGATTAATCCTGATTTGATGATACTTAGAGTTAAAACTGATGAGCCAAGAGATATGTTTGAGGCAGGACAGTTTACAGCTTTAGGATTATTGGCATCAGAACCGAGGTCACAAAATTCAGTAATGTTACCTGAGGTTTTGCGAGAAGGTATGATTATAAAAAGACCTTATTCGATTGCCTCTGCGAACCATGAGACACAGAATTTTGAATTTTATATCAGTCATGTGAAGTCAGGGCAGTTGACGCCAAGGTTGTTTAATCTTTCTCAAGGTAGCCGACTGTGGGTTGACAATAAGATTTTGGGTGTGTTTAAATTGAATGAAACACCTAAGGATATGAATATAGTTATGATAGCAACGGGTACAGGTTTAGCTCCATATATAAGTTTTTTAAGGTCACACATCAAGGATAATCAGGGAATAAAGTTGGTGGTTATTCATGGTGCATCGTATCCTTGGGATTTAGGTTATTATGGTGAATTGAAGCTAATGGACAGTTTGTTTTCAAATTTTTATTATTATCCAACATTGCTTGAGGCACAACCGGAGAATTGGACAGGGTTAACAGGGATGATAGAGGAACATCTTGCAAATGGTTTATTGGAAAAAGAATCAGGTGTTGAGGTAAATCCTGAGAAGACACATTTCTTTTTATGTGGTAATCCGAAGATGGTAGAGTCTGTAAGTTCATATTTAGAAAGATTTGGTTATACAAAACATACAAGGAAGAATCCGGGAGCGATGCACATTGAAGAGTATTAAATTACATATAAGTATTTTAAGGTATTTTCTATTTGTTGGGGTAGTTATTCTGTTAAATTCCTGTTTTGTTGTTAAGGAAGAGGTTGAGACCGATATAGCTCCGGCAGTGGTATTAAGTCCAAAACCGACAATAGATATGTCAGATGTATTAGTACGTTCACAAAAAGGAGATATGATAGCATTTTTACCTAAGGGTTGGTTTTTTGTGGATTTGGAAGATAAAATATCATCTGATGTATTTGCAGTAGCAGTCAATCCGGATTATTCTTTAGCGGCAGTCTTTTCAGTGATTAAGAAAAATGATGAGCTTGAGCAATTGGTAAAGAAGGAAGGTTTGATAGGACTTGCAAGGTATAATCTTTCGAAAAAGCAAGATAAAACCGGAGATGCTGTGAAACTTTCGGGGAAATATACTTCAGTAAATATGGGGACATTATCTTTCTGTAAGTTCAGTTATGTAGCAACTGAAATAGGTGTGACTTCTCAATCTGCAGTATTTATTTCTACAATGGGGGAATATTATGAATTTGGGTTAGTTCCTATGAATATCCGAAATACTGCAATACCTGGGATTTTGGATACTGATAAGATTTTCAATTCCATTTTATCAACTATACAGTATTAATTTGTAATTGATTGATTACAATAATTATTAATAGAGGTCGTTTTAAGGCACGTCAAAAAATTAAGGGAGAGGATTATAATGCCGGTTTATGAATATAAGTGTAAGTCGTGTGGAAGAGAATTTGAATTAGAGCAAAGAATAACCGAGGAAGCTATTAAGGATTGTCCGTTTGAGGATTGCAATGGTGAAGTTTTCAGGAAAATCAGCAAGAATGTAGGTTTGGTATTCAAGGGAAATGGTTTTTATTTGACTGATTATGCTAAAAAGCATGAATCAGCGGCGGCATCACATTCAAACGGGCATAACAGTAATGGTTCCACGAAGAAAGAAGATGTGACAGCAAAAGGTCCAGCAAATGGGGAATCAACAAGTAGCAAGAAAAGTGAGACGACAAAGGTTAGTTAGTATAAATTTTTAAAATTACCACAATTGCCCGGAATTTATTAAAGACATAGCTCTTGGTGCATCTAATCTGACCAGAGTTTCAATTGAAATAACGCCCTTATTTATCATAATGTTTCTTTCATCAATCTCATTTTCGGTAAAGTCTGATAGGACATAATTTGCCATTTCTCCCGGTGCAAAGTTTTTTCCGATTCCACAACGCAATCTAAAGAAATCAGGTGTTTGCAGATGTTCAATTATGGAAGCAATTCCATTGTGACCTCCGTGGCTTCCTCCAGATTTAAGATGAATTTTACCCAATGGGAAGTTATAATCGTCAACAATGATAACAATTTTTTCAGTGGGAATGTTATATTTGCTGGTAATTTTGGATAGAGCTAAGCCGGAATTATTCATATAAGTTGTAGGTAAAGCAAGGAATAAGGGTTTTGATTCGATTGTTAAAAATGATTGGTAATAATATTTTGAATTTAAAGTAAATTTACCCTTATGTTTTTTATTAAGTTCTGATACAACCATCCAACCTATATTGTGACGATTGGCAAAATATTTTTTGTCGGGATTTCCGAGACCGACAATTAACCAATCGAAATTATATTCAATATTTTTTTTTCTTTTGAAGAATAGCATTTTAAAAAGAAACAGGGCTATCGTTTTGAGAGAGCCCTGAATTGAAAAAGTTACAGAAAAAATTATTCAGCTTTTTTAGCTTTAGCATCTGTTGCAGGAGTAACTGCAGGTTCGGTCTTACCTGCTTCTTTTGGTGTTTCACCTTCTTTTGAGACTCTTGGGACGAATACAGATGCTACAGCAGTGTCGTGAGAAATTAACAATTCAACACCGGGAATATTGATGTCTTTGATATAGAGACTATCGCCGATGCCGAGATTAGAAACGTCAACTTCTATGGCAGTGGGTAAATCTTTTGGGAGACATTCAATTTGTACTCTTCTGAGGTTACGCTGAATAATACCGCCTTCACGAACTCCTTTAGCAGAGCCGATAAGTTTAACGGGTACTTCAACAGTCATTTTGGTTCCGCTAATGATTCCGTAGAAGTCCATGTGTGTTATTTTGTCGGTAACCGGGTCGAAATCAATTTGTTTTAGGACACATTCACGAACATCATTTTCACCTTCGATTTGAAGATTAATGATTTTTGTTTTTGATGTATATACAATATCCCTAACGTCAAGAGTTTCGACAGTAAGAGGTATATTTTCTCCGTTTTTGAGGTAAAAAACAGCAGGAATTTTTCCGCTGTTTCTTATAGCTTTTGCAGCAGTTTTTCCTGTGTCTCTTTTAATAGCTTTTAAAGTAATTTGACTTTCGCTCATAATAAAAATCCTTGAATATATATTTAAAATTTATCTTTCAATTTCGAATAAAGAACTAATTGACCTGTTGTCATGAGTTCGGACAATGGCTTCAGCGAGCATGTCAGAAATGGAGACAACCTGAATTTTTTTTGATTCTCTTTTAAGAGGAATAGTATCGGTGCAAAGTAATTTGCTAAGTTCCTCTGTGTTTTCAATTTTATCGATGGCATTACCGGATAAAACCGGGTGTACACAAACGCCATAAATATCTTTAGCTCCAGCATCTTTGAGTGCTTTGACGCAGTTCAGAAAGGTTGTACCAGTGTCAATCATATCGTCAACGATGATGACATGTTTATCTTTTGGTTCACCGATTATATGCATTACCTCAGCGACATTGTGAGAAGGTCTTCTTTTGTCTATGAGTATCAGATTACCGCCTTGTCCCATTCTTTTTGCATAAGCTCTTGCAGTTTTTGCTCCACCAACATCCGGAGATGCAAATGAAGGGTCTTTTAAATTAAGGGAGTAGATTGCTTTTATCAGAGCAGAAGAAGCGTAAAGGTGGTCTAAGGGTATATCAAAATATCCTTGGATTTGAGCAGAATGGAGGTCAATGGTAATGATTCTGTCAGCTCCGGCTCTGGTAAGTAAGTTTGCAACTAATTTGGCGGTTATGGAGACTCTTGGTTGGTCTTTACGGTCTTGGCGTGCATATCCGAAGTAAGGGATAACAGCAGTAACTCTTTTAGCTGATGCTCTTTTAGCGGCATCGATAAGGATAAGGAGTTCCATAAGGTTATCTGAATGAGAGTGTGTTGATTGGAGAATAAATAAATCAACACCTCTAACATTTTCTTCGAATTTAGCCCAAATTTCGCCGTCGCTGAAGTTTCTGATGGTTACTTCTGAGAGATGTAATCCAAGGTGTTCAGCAACTTTAGCCGCTAAAACGGGGTTAGACCTTCCTGATGCTACTTTAAAGTCTGGCATACTTACAACTTTTCTATCTTCTAATTTAAAATTATAATTTTCTTTTTTCTATATTAGCTGGGATGGCAGGATTCGAACCTGCGGATGTCGGCTCCAAAGGCCGATGCCTTACCACTTGGCTACATCCCAATTTGAATTTAGCAAAATTCAGAACTACAAAATTAAAATTAAATTATGAGTTAAACAAATCAAATATTGAAAAATGGGATAAAATAAAAAGTAAAGCTTGTAAGTCATTGTAAAATTGTTATGAAAAATTTAAAAAAAATACAAATAAAATTTGACTATGTAAAATATTTTTCATAATTTTGTAAGCTAAAATAATGGGTAGGTACCGAAGCGGTCAAACGGGGCAGACTGTAAATCTGCTGGCTAATGCCTTCGGAGGTTCGAATCCTTCCCTGCCCACGATTTTAGAAGATAGAGATAAAATCTATTTTTGGACAAAAGCGGGAGTAGCTCAGTTGGTAGAGCATCAGCCTTCCAAGCTGAGGGTCGCGGGTTCGAGTCTCGTCTCCCGCTCAACTTTAGCTGAGAAATTCCCGAGGAAAAGCACAGTTTGTTGTTTGAAAGAAGATTGCTATTTGAAATAGCCCGTAGATGACTTTAATTCGGCGCGGGAATAGCTCAGTTGGTAGAGCATCAGCTTCCCAAGCTGAGGGTCGCGGGTTCGAATCCCGTTTCCCGCTCGAAGCCAGCTGATGTAGCTCAGGTGGTAGAGCACATCCTTGGTAAGGATGAGGTCACGGGTTCAAGTCCCGTCATCAGCTCGAAGCTGCTGTAAGGAGACTTAGGGGCGTAGCTCAATTGGCAGAGCGACGGTCTCCAAAACCGTAGGCTGCGGGTTCGATTCCTGCCGCCCCTGCAGGATTTTCGACTTGAGTCGTAGATTTTTTTGATTTTTTTTAGGTGTTAAGATGATTGGTAAAATAAAAACTTTCTCTAATGAGGTTGTTAAGGAAATGAAGAAGGTTTCATGGCCTACAAGAGAACAATTGAAGGAATCAACTAATGTAGTAGTAATTACAACATTGATTATTACTTTGATTGTTTATGTAATTGATTTGTCTATGAGTACCCTTATTAATTTAATTTTTTAGTATTTATAATTGACTAATAAGTGAGATTCTGGTTTGATGGAAGAAATTGATAATACACAGGATACAGAAGAGAAAGGTTTTAAGTGGTATTGTTTACGTACTTATACCGGTCATGAACAGAAGGTTAAGTTGACGATTGAAGCTGAACTGAAGAGATTAGGTCTTGATGCGAAGGTGCCTGAGATAATTATTCCTCAGGAAACTGTTTTTGAGGTCAGGGGTGGCAAGAGGAAGACAAAGATTAAGAATTTTCTTCCGGGTTATATTGTTTTGAAAATTGACCTTGATAAGAAGATAAAGGATGTTATTCAGAATCTTCCATCTGTTGTGAGTTTTGTTGGTACCAAATCAGAACCAGCTCCGTTGAGGACTAATGAGATTGAAAGAATCATTGGTAGGGTGGAGGAAAGGAAGAGTATTGCTACAATTGAAACCAGTTTTGAGATTGGTGACCCTGTCAAGGTTATTGATGGTCCATTTTCTTCTTTTAATGGTACGGTAAAAGAAGTGAATTTTGAGAAGCAGAAGCTTAAAGTCGAAGTTGGGATATTAGGGCGTAAGACTCCTGTTGAGTTGGATTTTAGTCAGGTTGAAGTTGAGAATCATTAATTTAGATGTTGATTGTAAAAGTTGAAATGAATTTGTTGAATATTAATAGATTGTTTTAGATATGGCAAAGAAAGTAGCGGGTGTTTTCAAGCTCCAGTTGAATGCGGCAGAGGCAACAATGGCTCCGCCTGTTGGACCGGCTTTTGGTCAAAGGGCTTTGAACGGAATGGAGTTTGTAAAGCAGTTTAATGCAAGGACACAGAAACAGAAAGGGTATATAGTACCTGTAGTGGTAACGTTTTATGCAGATAAGACATTTACTTTTGAGGTAAAATCACCACCGGCGGCAGTATTGTTGAAAAAAGCGACTGGTATTCAAAGTGGTTCTGCTGTTTCTAATAAGAATAAGGTAGCGAAAGTATCGGTACAGCAGCTTGAAGAAATTGTAAAGGCGAAAATGCAGGATTTGAACTGTGATACCGTTGAAGCTGGTGTAAGTATGATAAAAGGTACGGCACGTAGTATGGGGATTGTTGTTGAATAGTATTGTTGAAAATATTTAAGAATGTTGAAATGAAAAAGTATCCAAAAAGATATAAGGCATTAATAGAAAGTTATGATTCATCCAAGACTTTTTCTTTTGAAGAAGCTATAAAAATAGTAAAGAAAAATGCAAATGCAAAGTTTGATGAGTCTTTTGATGTAGCTATGAATTTGGGAGTTGACCCAAGGAAAGCTGACCAGTTGGTTCGTGGGACAGTGTCTTTGCCACATGGTGTAGGCAAGAAGGTTTCAGTGCTTGTATTGGCAAAGACTCCAAAGGATAAAGAGGCATTGGATGCGGGGGCAGATTATGCTGGTTTTGAGGACTACCTTGAGAAAATCAAAGGTGGTTGGACAGATGTTGATGTGATAATTGCTACTCCGGATGTGATGGGTGAAGTTGGTAAACTTGGAAGGATTTTGGGTCCGCGTGGTTTGATGCCAAATCCAAAGAGTGGAACTGTTACATTTGATGTTGCTAAAGCTGTTAATGAAGTTAAGGCAGGTAAGATTGAGTATAGGGTTGATAAAACCGGCAATATTCATGCATCAATAGGTAAGTGTTCGTTTGATGAAAATAAGTTGGCGGAGAATATAGCTACTTTTTATTCAAGTGTGGTTAAAGCCAAACCGGTATCGGCGAAGGGAAAATATATTAATAGCATTTTCTTTAGTTCGACAATGGGACCAAGTGTCAGCATTAATGAACAGACAATAAAAATAACAGATTAATTTGAAATTACGCACTCTTAAACTGTGGTATGCTTCTCGGTATTAACCGGCTATGGTTTAACAGATGAATATATAATATAAGGATAAGATTGGATTATGATTACAAAAAAGAAGAAACAAGAGATAGTATCGAATCTTATCGAAAAACTGAAAGGTGTGCAAGGTGTTTATGTGCTTGATTTTACAGGTTTAACTGTATTTGAAGCTATTAAACTTCGACGTGCATTTAAGCAAATTAATGTCAAATACGTAGTAGCAAAAAACTCTTTGATTAAAAGGGCTTTAAGTGAGAATGCGGGTTTGAATATACCTGATAATGTTTTTATTGGACCTTCAGGGCTTGTATTGAGTTATGATGACCCTGTAGCTCCTGCGAAGATTATTAAGGAGATTTTTGAGAAGGATAAAAAGCCTTTGCTCAAGGGAGCTTTGCTTGATGGTCAGTTTTTCGATGGTTCTAAGTTAAAAGAATTGGCGGCGTTGCCTGGCAGGCAGGAGATGATGGCGTCAATTGTTGGCAGTTTGCATGCTCCAATTAGCGGTATAGTTGGTTCGATCAATGCGGTAATGAGAGATGTTGCGTATTTGGTTGAAGAAGTTGCCAAGAAAAAAGCATCTTAATTTAATAATTTTATTTGATAACAATTTACAATAATATTTAAAGGATTTAAAAATGTCGGAAATAGTTCAAGAATTAGTAGAGAAGATTTCGAATCTTACACTTTTAGAAGCAGCAGAATTGAAGAAGGAATTAGAAGAGAAATTTGGTGTTACAGCTGCTGCTCCAATGATGATTGCTGGTGGTGTACCAGCCGCAGGTGCTGCAGCAGAAGCAGAAGAAGAGAAGACAGAATTCAATGTGGAATTGACAGATGTCGGAGATAAGAAATTGAATGTAATTAAGGCGATACGTGAGATTACAGGTTTGGGATTGAAGGAAGCTAAAGATGCAGTTGAGGGAGCACCAAGTATAATCAAAGAAAATGCTACTAAAGAAGAAGCAGAAGATATGAAAAAGAAATTAGAGGAAGCCGGAGCAAAGGTTACTCTGAAGTAGTTTTTTTTAGCAATATTATCCAAGGGTAAGCGGCTTTTCCGCTTTCCCTTGTTTGCTTTTTAAAAGAAATAAGCAAAAATCAGGTTTTCTTTGTGAAAGCGAAGAGCTGATTGTAGAAGGTAAGTTTATATACAGTAATAAATTAAACAGAAAATTGTATTTTTTTTTCTGAAACAAGATTTGAGTCACATAGATAAGGAGTTGCCCGGTGAATAATAAAAATAATGACCTGGAAGTAAAATTCGATAGCGATGGTTTGGTAAGATTACAGGATAGGGTGAACTTTTCGAAGTCGAAACCATTGTTGGAGTATCCTGATTTACTCAATATTCAGTTGAATGCTTATGAGGATTTTCTTCAGGAGGATGTAAGTCCTTCGAAGAGGAAGTTGCAGGGTTTGCAATTGGCTTTTCACAATAATTTTCCTATAGAGGATCCATCTTCGATTTTTCAGTTAGAGTTCATTGAGTATAGTATTGAAAAGCCGAAATATAATGAGGATGAGTGCAGAGAAAGGGAGCTAACTTACGCAAAGCCTTTGAAGGCGAAGTTGAGGTTATCGAGTAAAGCTGAGAAAAATTCGGAGGATTATATTGATTCTGTCGAACAAGATGTTTATTTAGGCAATATACCTGCAATGACGAGTCGTGGCACTTTTATAATTAATGGAGCAGAAAGGGTTATTGTAACTCAGTTGCATCGTAGTCCTGGTGTGTTTTTTGATGATGCTTTGCATCCAAATGGTACCAGAATTTATACTGCAAGGATTATTCCTTTCAGGGGTAGCTGGGTTGAATTTATTACTGATATTCATGATGTATTGTATGCATATATAGATAGGAAGAAGAAGTTTCCCGCAAC
>RCNQ01000164.1 GCA_003731675.1 Bacteroidetes/Chlorobi group bacterium ChocPot_Mid | reverse complement strand
AGAAATAATAAGCTGTCAACGAATTATTAATTGTGCAGTTACTGTTGATATTTGTATTAATGTATGCGTTACAAACCAAGGATGCTATTAGTGAATCAAAACTCAAAGATGGTGCTTGAACAGATGTAAGTAATTGTGGGTTCAAGTCTAGATAACTCATAATATCACTTAATCAAATATTGTGTTTAATTCCCACCGAATCATATGGCTTTATAAATTCAGTATAGTGCGGCTTGATAACTTTTTGTATTGAATTATCCGAAGGTTTTTCATTACACGCTATGGTAAGCAATAGACATATCATAGCTAAGCTAACGATAAGTGAATACTTCACTTTTCGGGGGGGGGGGGTAAATAATTTTTTTCATGTCAGTACTCCTTTAATTTTTAAAACTTAGTTTATTTATTTTAGTATAAATTTAAATTTATACTTTTTAATTCTTTAACTAAAAAAGAAATAAAAACATTTTATACCTTAAAACACATACTAATTTAATATTTTTTTAGTTAACAAGCAAATAATTTTAAAATTGAAAAGATATTTTTTAATTTCATTGACTAATTGTTTATAAATTATTTCATTAGTTGTTACATCTCAGAAAAAAAGGATTTTATTAAATTTTAAAATTATACCGGCATATAAGTATTTACTTTTATAAAATTTCCTTATTTTAAGGAAAATATTAAAATAAATTTCCTTATTTCAGGGAAAGTTTGTATTTTTGTAATTATGAATATGAAAGATATAATAAAGGAAGCGATATCGGATTTCCACGAAAGGAAACTTGAGGAAATAATGCCGAGAGAATTAGTTTTGCCACTTGATTCCAGGAAAATAATAAGTGTCCTTGGGGTAAGGCGAAGCGGTAAAACTTATTTATTGCTTGATACCATAAAGCGACTAATGAAAAAAGGTGTATCTATACAAAAAGTACTGTACCTCAACTTTGAAGATGAAAGACTGTCATTAAAGACCGAAGAGCTCGATTTGATACTTCAGTCATATCGTGAGTTATTTCCTGATGTCGATTTATCAAAAACACATTTTTTCTTTGACGAGATACAAAATGTTGAAGGATGGGAAAAGTTTATACGTAGGGTTTATGACACAATAACAAAGAACATATATTTAACCGGGTCTAACTCAAAATTCCTGGGCAAAGAAATAGCAACAGCACTTCGTGGCAGGACAATAACTTACGAAGTATTTCCTTTGAGTTATCGTGAATATCTTTTGTTTTCGGGATTGAAACCCGAAGATACAAGCTCAAAGGATAAAGCCAAATTGGTTAATGCTTTCAACAACTATCTGAAAAAAGGTGGTTTCCCTGAAACAATAAAAATGGATGATATATTGCGCGACAAAACTTTGCAGGAATATTTCAATATAATGCTTTACAAAGATATGGTGGAAAGATACAAAATATCCAACACGAACATATTGAAATACTTTCTCGAGCGGCTTCTTTATAATCTCGGAAAGCCAACTTCAGTCAATAAGATATACAACGAGCTAAAATCGAACAATTACAAAACAACAAAAAATGTTCTATATGACATGCTCGATTGGGCTGAGGCAATATATTACTTGTTCCGTGTGTATAAGTTCAATTTTTCAAGAATAGATCGCGAAAAAAGTGATAAAAAAGTGTTCATAGTTGACAACGGTTTGATAAACTCATTGACTTTTCGCTTTTCGGAAGACTATGGACAACTCCTGGAAAATCTTGTAGCAGTTCATTTAAAAAGCAAATATGGAGACAATCTATTCTACTACAAAAACGCCAGTGAATGCGATTTTATTACTTTCGATAAACATAAACCTGATAAAGTCGTGCAGGTTTCTTATGATATATCGGACAAAGATACATTGACAAGAGAGCTAAAAGGACTTAACGATGCTTGTGAATATTTAGGTATAAAAAAAGCAACAATAATTACTCAAAGCATGGAAAAGCAGATGAAATACAATGGTATAAATATAAAAATAATACCGGCATATAAATTTTTACTTTTATAAACTTTCCTTAATTTAAGGAAAATTTATAGAATATTTTCCTTATTTTAGGGAAAGTATGTTTTATATAAAGAAAAGGGTGAGCAGATGCTCACCCTTTTTTTATCATAAAATCCGATATCAAATTTCATTTAAAAAGAAAAAATATTGAATTACCATTTATAATTTAATCCGGCAAATAATGTGCTTTGATATGGTAATCCACTATTAAAGTCAACTCCATAGCAGAAGTTAATATTCTTGTAACCTAAACTCAAGGAGATTCTGTAAGCGATTCCAAATAAACTTTTATTATCTTTCTTATTTCCTGCTATACCCCCAATCCCTAAATCTCCCGAAAAAGTAAAACCGCTTTCATCCTCGATGAAGTAATTTTTAAATCCAAAAAGTAAGGAAATTGAATATCTGGGATTTGTATCAGTTATTGAATATTTTATATCAGCTTCTTGATATGGAATTATTGGAAAATTATTAATTCGATATGAAGTTTGTAATCTTAAGTCTATCATGTCAGAATAACCTTTATCATCAATCAATGCTTTGTTATAAAATATTCCGATAAGTCTTTCCTTAATAAAATCTTTCTTTTGTTCTTCACAAAAAATGATATTTGATGACATTATGAAAATGATAATTATTATTATAAATTTTCTCATTTTTTATCTCCTATATTATTAAAATTTAAAGTAATATCATTTATTTTTTTATTATTACATCATCAGGGCTATATTGATTTCAATACAACCCTGGAAAATAAATATTTAATCATTGATAAATTTCTTTCTTAGATAATATCTACCAAAAAATCTAAAAGCACTTGCTAATATAGCAGAATCAATAATTGTAATAATAATATCGAAATATAAATCTTCTTTATTAAAAGTAAATATGTTAAACTGATAAAATAAAAAATTTATAATGATACCTAATATTAAGAAAAAAAGATAATCAATCCAAAATGGTTTTGTAACATGCTTCCTCAATATTTCTACTTTTAATTTTAAAAATTTGGTATTCATAATAATCTCTTCTTTAATTTTTAAAATTTAGTTAATTTATTTTGTATAAATTTACATTTATACTTTTTAATTCTTTAACTTAAAAAATGAAATAAAAACATTTTATAGCTAAAAACACAAAGAAATATAATAATTCTCTGATTTAAAAACAAATAATTTTTAATATTGAAAAGAAATTTCTTAATTTCCTTGACTAAATGTATTTAAAATATTTCATTAGTTGTTACATCTCAGGAAAAAAGATTTTATTCAATAAAGATATATCATCAAATAATAGAAAATAGTATTGATAATGAAAAAATTAATTAAGAATTTGAGTATTGTGGAACTTCAGGATTTCTTTTACGAATACTCCCAACCCAAATACAGAGCCGAACAAGTCTTCAAAGAACTTTATTTAAACAGGGTTTCTGATTTCTCTGCCATGACCACAATACCTAAGGACTTCAGAGAAATTCTCGATACTAATTTTCACATAAATTCAATTACAGAATATCAAACTCAAAAATCTGCGGACGGTACCATCAAATTCCTTTTTCAACTAAGGGACGGGCAGAAAATTGAATCAGTTCTGATACCTGATGAGAGAAGAAAATCCTTCGACAAGCTCAAGATGACTGAAACAGAAAAGCTCAGGATGACTGAAACAGACAAGCTCAGGATGACTGAAACAGTCAAGCTCAGGATGACTGAAACAGACAAGCTCAGGATGACTGAAACAGACAAGCTCAGGATGACTGAAACAGACAAGCTCAAGATGACTGAAACAAACAAGCTCAGGATGACATTATGTGTTTCTTCGCAAGTCGGTTGTACTTTGAATTGCACTTTCTGTGCCACAGGGAAGCTCGGCTTCAAACGAAATCTTGAAACAGCCGAAATAATTGACCAGATGCTCTTTGCGGAAAAAGTAGCAGGAGTGAAGTTGTCAAACATTGTATTTATGGGAATGGGTGAACCAACATACAATCTTGCAAATGTTATAAAAGCAATTAAGATTATTTCATCTCCAAATAATCAATTACTTTCTCCAAAACGAATCACTGTCTCAACGGTTGGTGTAGTTAAGAAGATACGAGAACTTGCTGACTCAGGATTGAAGGTCAAACTCGCAGTTTCATTACATGCAACTAATGATTTGATACGACAGCAACTGATGCCTTATGCCGAGAGAGTTACATTAAAAGCTATTGGCGATGCAATCGAATACTACTACCGAAAAACAAAACTCGATATAACTTACGAATATATCTTACTTCCGGGAATAAACAATACTGACAACGATGTTAAAAGACTCTCTAAAATAACAAAAAGAGTCCCATCAAAAGTAAATATTATCCCATATCATAGCATCTCGTTTATAGAAGGTTCAAATACCCCTTACAAAGAACCAACAAAAGACGAAATCAAGACATTCACCGAAAAGCTGAAAGTTGAAGGAGTTAATGTATTTCTCAGAACTTCCAGCGGAAAAGATATTGACGCCGCTTGCGGACAACTTGCATATTCCCAAAGAAATTCTTAATATGCAATCTTTATTATTACTAAAATGAATAAAAAGTGATGACCAGATTCTATTTGAAAACGATATTTGCTATAAAATTTTTCTTGCTTTTGCAAACAACAACTGCATTTTGTGGCGAAGGAATTTTGGATAACATTCAGCCCGACAGAAGTAAAGTCTATATTGTCCGACTAATAAGCGGTGACATACTTTCCGGATATATCGTCGAAATGGTAAGCAATTCCGATAATGGAGAAGGAATTAAATTATCAACAGAAATAGGAACTGCAACAATATTTGAAGACCAGATACTGGAAATAAGGGAACTCAAAGAACATTATCGTCATAATCACAGAATTTTTCTTCTGCCGACAGCAAACCCAATTGAGAATAATCATTTCATAGGTAACTTTGAACTATTAATGTTTTATGCAGGTGCAGGAATCAGCGACATCGTCAGCATAACAGCAGGAAGAACATTTATACCAAATATCCGTTCAGACCAGCAAATTACCGTTGGTGATTTGAAAATTACAATCGGAACAGTCGAGTTTAATACAAAGGAAAGACTGACTTCTGCTTTTGGTGCAAATCTTGGTTTTGTTAATCACGATAACCGTCTTTTACACTTCTATCTTTCGAATACTTTGACTTTAAACCGCTCAGCTGTTACAGCAGTTGTATTCTACAAAGCAGGTAGTAATGATTACAACAGAGTAAATATAGGGAACAACTTTCTCGACTTGTGGTATCCCGATGGTTCTTTCGGAATTGGATTGGGGCTTGATACAAGATTTACGCAGTCTCACGATTTACACTTTATCGGTGAACTTTGGAACAGCGATGTAACTAAACCTACAAATACTGCTGTCATGATGGGACTTCGGCTTTGTAGTACAAAATTTTCTGCGGATTTTGGGCTCTCCTTTTTTACTCAACCTTTCGTGGCACCATTTTGCAGTTTTGTCTGGACACCATTTAATTAAGACCGAACCATTTTTTAAATGCAGGAAAATAAATAATTGTCACTCTTGGCAAAGAGTAATAAGATTTTGTTGGCACAAATTCTCTTTGGTCCTGAGGAAACTTTTTAATAAATAAATTCGTTTTGTAATACTTTTCAGTCTCGAAATTCAATCTCCATTCTCCACTTATTGCAACTAATCCATATTTTGTATCAATATTAATATACATACCTACACCTGAATTCCAGCCCAGCTGAGTCTGAATTTTATTGTTATGCGAGTTAGAAAAGTAAGTGAGACCTAATGTCCCGAAAAAATTAATTCTTGAATAAGGATTGGCAATCCAATGAGTCGAAATTTCATACATATTGAAAATACTTGGTGCAATTCCCACGTTTTGTTCGGCAATTTTTTTATTTTTTGAATAAAGATAGGATACTTCAGCAACCATATAATCAAAAACTCCATAGTTGACAGAAGCACCATAAGCAGGCAAACCATCATAAGAAATATCGTATTCACCAACTTTCAGGTAATAAGTTTCAACCACTGTATTGGGAGCAAGAACAGGTCCGAAACCAATGAATTTCGGATAAGGATGGATGAATTCTTCTTCCTTTACTTCCTCTTTGGCAATATCTTTTTTTATTGACTGACTGAAACCTGAGGAAGTTGAAAATAACAATAAAAGTATTACTACTGTCAGGTTGAAAAGATTTTTTGCGGTTTTATTTGTCATAGTGATTACCTCATCTATTGAAATTGATTTGATTTCTGCTATTTTTTGTGCAACATATTTTACATTTGCAGGTTCATTCCTTTTACCTCTGTTCGGCACAGGTGTCATAAATGGTGAATCAGTTTCGAGCATTATTCTTTCCAAGGGAGTATTCAGAACAACTTCATCAAGATTTGATTTTTTGAATGTAATATTTCCCGTAAAGGATATGTTGAAACCTAATTCCAAAGCTTTTTTCATTGTTTCAGTGGGACTCGAAAAACAATGAAGAACACCTTTCAGATTCCCGTCCTGTTCGCTTTTAATTATATCAAGCACATCCTCATCTGCCTCCCTGTTGTGAACAATAACAGGAAGATTAACCTGCTTTGCAATTTGAAGATGCTTTCTGAAAACTTCTTGTTGGACTTCCTTTGGTGAAAAATCATAGAAATAATCAATCCCTGTCTCACCAATTGCTTTAACTTTACTGTTCCTGCAATTTTCAATGATTAAATCATAAACACTTTCGTTTGCATCATTTGCATTATGCGGATGCACTCCCATTCCGCAAAATAACCTTTCCTGATAAGAAGTTAATTCGAGTAAACGCAGATAGTCTTTTGGTTCAACAGCAGGAATAATGATATATTCTACTCCAGTATCAATTGCTCTTTTAATAATTTCCTGACGGTCATCATCAAAAGCATTGAAATCAATATGTGCGTGAGTATCAATCATTTTTTAAGAAAAAAATCAAGAATTTATGAATTTGATTTCAATTGATTCAAAATTCCCATAACTTCCTCAACGTGTCCATCTACTTTTACCTTTGGGAAGACGTGTGCAATGATACCTTCTGGATTAATTATATAAGTTGTTCTGAGGATACCTTGAACTTTTTTCCCAAACATAACCTTCTCACCAAGTAC
>RCNQ01000163.1 GCA_003731675.1 Bacteroidetes/Chlorobi group bacterium ChocPot_Mid | reverse complement strand
GATTGTACCCACAATTTCAAGTCTTGATTGAGAATTATTCCAAAATAAATTATTGACCCCTGTAATTGTACTTGATGAGTTCCAAAAGGCAATTTGTCCATTTGAACCATTACCATAAACATTTCCTCCACCACCTCCTCCTGAAACAGTTGTCCAATTCAACAATCCATTACCATCTGTTGTCAATACTTGTCCACTAGAACCATAGTCAGCTGGTAATGTGTAAGTCGTTGATTCCGTCATCGATGAATTAGGTATAAACATTACATTGTAATCTGTTCCACCTTGCTCAGAAAATAAACTTATTGCACCACTTGTTCCATTCTTTCCTGCTTGGATTGTACCCACAATTTCAAGTCTTGATTGAGAATTATTCCAAAATAAATTATTGACCCCTGTAATTGTACTTGATGAGTTCCAAAAGGCAATTTGTCCGTTTGAACCATTGCCATAAACATTTCCTCCACCACCTCCTCCTGAAACTGAGGTCCAATTTAAAGCACCATTACCATCAGTAGTCAAAACCTGTCCACTTGAGCCATAGTTGGGGGGTAAGGTATAAGTTGTTGATTCTGTCATTGCTGAATTGGGTATAAACATTACATTATAGTCTGTCCCACCTTGTTCGGAAAATAATTGTAATCCTCCACTGTAACCGTTTGAGCCAATACGTAAAACATTATTATTGTTATCCCAGAACAATCTGCTGACACCAGTGATAGTACTCGATGAATTCCAAAAAGCAACTTGTCCCGCAGACCCAGTCCCACCACCATAGACATCTCCACCACTCAATGAAGAAAAGTTTTGCCAACTACCTCCACTATTCTTGAATTGGATTACTCCAGCATTATCGCGAAAACCGTAACCAGTGAATCCATCAACATCATCAAAATTTATGTAACTCCCAGCATCTAAACCAATATTACCTGCAACGTCAAGAACATGGTCTGGGGTATCATCACCAATACCTAATTTGCTTGCTACATTATTCCAAAACAAATTGTTACTTCCAGTTAAACTACTTGGACCGCTCCATATCGTAACTTGCCCTGTAGCTCCAGCACCAGTTATTGTACTGCTTCCACCACCACCTCCACCAGTAGTAAGCGATACCCAATTGGGGTCAATATATCCATAATAGTCAAACCCATCAAATTTAATAATACCCGATATGGAGGCGCTGGAATTTCCTACAACAATTGCCCCATTACCGCTAATATCTTGTAAATCAAGTCTTTCTTGGGGAGTATTGGTGCCAATTCCGACTCGCCCACTTGTCCTATAAACATTGCCTCCTGATTCAGACCATGAATCTATATCCTTCCAACTATTCCCATCATATACATTTAATTTATTGTCAGTATTATTATAATATACTTTACCTTTAACTGCAGTAGGAGATGAATTTTGTGGTTGTAAAGTTATTGATAATGGATCAATTTCTCCGGTAACTTCCAGATTACCCTGTATTCTTGCATTCCCCAAAACATCTATGGTTACTGTACTTGAGGGGGAATTAGTACCAACTCCCAATATGCTGTTAGTTGCATCCCAATATAAATTGTTGCTACCAGATAGTAATCCTGGACCACTCCAAAAAGTAACTTGACCTAGGGTACCACTTCCATCGATTGTTGAACTTGCAGTGAACGAAAGCCATTGAGAACCATCATAACCTTCAAAATCTGTACCGCTCCAGCGAATGGTCCCTGCATTTGTGTTTTCTGCATTACCAACAATTAAAGCACCGACACTACCACCATCAACTAAGTCGAGTCTTTCTCGGGGAGTATTATTCCCAATACCTAATTTTTTAGTAGCATAGCTCCAGAATAAATCATTGCTTCCGGTAATAGTGCTTGAGCTATTCCAATATGTAACCTGACCATCTGCACCTGAACCATAAACATTTGCTAAATTTAATGTAGAAGCTATGCCTATCCAGTTTGGTGAAGCAGGTGTTCCTTTGTTAAATTCAAATTGATTTGTTGTGGTGTTATATATTATTAAACTCGTGGCAGGGCTTGCAATGGCATCACGTTCTACAGATGTTAATCTTGGTATCAATAATCCTTTTGTTGTCGATAATAACTCCAGAATCGCAGAATTATTTGGAGTCGTAGTCCCAATACCAACATTATCAGTTTGTGCAGAAGTGGTAACAATACAGACTAAAAAAGTTGCTATTGAAAATAGCAATTTTATGGTAATCAAACTTCTCATATTTAAGCCGTATTTATTTATTAATTATTTTCCTTTTAAATTTTGAATTTATAAAATACTTATTTCAAATTTAATGATTTAACTTTTGAAAAACTTACTAAAATGAAATTTTTTAATTCTATAATATACGAATAATATTAAATTTTATTAATAAAAATTATTATATAATTATATTACTTAATAATTCAATAATGCTAAAATAATAAAAATCTGATAAAAAATAAAATAAAATTCATTTTTCTACAGATTTATTTAAAAAACCCCGATTTGAAAATTATCGGGGTTCATATAAGTTATAGTAATATTAATAACTTATCATTTTTTAATGAACTTAGTAAAATAATTCAAGTTACCGACACTAATATTTATTAAATAAATACCTGTTGGGAATTCATTCACATTCAAATTTATTTGGCTTTCATTTGCTTCCATACTCATTAATTCTAATCCTAATGTATTCAGAATTTTTATTTTATATTCCTCATGATTATTATTAAAATTAATATTCAAAATTCCGTCTGTCGGGACAGGATAGACATTTAACTTTGAAGGGTTAAAATCTTCTATACCAACTAGCTCTACTCTGACAGCTTCTGAAACATTATTGCAATTTAATGAAGTAAAAATCTGACATTTGTACCAACCGCTTTCTGTTGGCTTAAAAATTTTCTGTTTAGCTCCAATGATTTCTTTATCATTCAAATACCAAACATATCTGGCAGCATCACTGGGGCAAAATAAAATATCACCATTAAATAATACATTCGGTTTCTCAGGTTTTGGTTCAACTTTAATTGTTATAGTATCGGAAATGTTAGTCAGTCCATATTCGTTCCAAACTTTAACCCAATAATTCCCTTGATTCCAAATTGTATCATATCTTGATTTTGAACCATTTGACCACAAATATTGGCTGTAATCACTACCAGCATCGAGAACACAAAATTCACCTTCAC
>RCNQ01000162.1 GCA_003731675.1 Bacteroidetes/Chlorobi group bacterium ChocPot_Mid | reverse complement strand
AAACACAAAAGAAGATTTAAACAAAAACGGAAAGTTCGACCCATGGAGTTCCGATATTAAAAAAAATGGTGTATATGGCGATTTGAACGGAATTGACGACGATGGAAACGGATTTGTTGATGATGTCATCGGCTACGATTTTGTTGACCAGTCAATCATGAATATTGGTGACAGTAAAGACATTGACCCAGATGTTTATGATGAAAATGGACACGGAACTTCTGTCGCTGGCGTTATAGCCGCAGAAGGCAACAATGATTTGGGAATAATTGGTGTCGCTTACAATTCCAGAATAATCACAATGCGAGCTTTCGATTACTCCGGAAACGCTGAAAGCGACGACATTGCCGCCGCCATAGTTTATGCTACACTTCAAGGAGCAAGAGTATTAAATTTCAGCTTCGGTGAAGTATATTCATCTTCAATTATTTATGATGCGGTCAGATTTGCATATTCAGCAGGAGTTCTGATGGCGGCTTCTTCGGGCAACAACAATTGGACACTCAGGCACTATCCATCAGATTATGACGAGGTCATCTGTGTTGGTGGTTCCACATCTCAAAACAGCAGGTATGGACTTAGCAATTATGGTAACCGCCTTGATTTGGTAGCTCCGGGGCTTGAAGTTTTAACAACTTCAAAAGACAGTAATTATTCTGTAAAAAACGGAACATCATTTTCTGCACCACACGTCGCAGCTGCTGCGGCTTTATTACTCGAAAAAGACAGTACTCTGAAACCTTCTGAGCTTCTTTCCATTCTCAAATCCTCTGCTTCAGATTTTGGAGAAAAAAAGTGGGATTGGGAATTTGGTTCTGGTATTCTCAACGTAAAAAGTGCTTTGAATAGTATTGGTAAATCAAAAATTGAAATCTCTTTCCCAAAGAATGAATCTTTTATTGACCGTGATACTAAGCAAATTCAAATCACTGGAACTGTTGCTACACCTTTGTTCGAAAGTTTTGAATTATTCTTCGGTGAGGGTGAAAAACCAAAATTTTGGCAAAGAATCACAGCAAAAAATTACAACCAGATAATTGATGGTCAACTTGGAAATTTAAACACTGATGTCCTAAAAGATTCAACATATACAATTCGTCTTCTTGTCAACTTGAAAAATGACAACTCAATTGAGCAACGCTTTTACATTCAGACTTATTCATCAAAAACAAATTTAAACATCACTTCGCTTAAAGTAATAAATTCTTATTTAAATGACAGAATGATACCTGTGGTTTTTGCTGTCACTAACTATCCCTCATTTGCAAGAGTGAAATACAGAATTAAAGGGAACAATGACCCTTACAAAGTAATCTCCGAATTTCAAAGATATTCAAACTTCCACACTATAACCATTGAAGAATATTACAATGACAACATAACAATGGAAGCCATATTCGAAGCAGAACTACCAAACGGAACAACTACATCAAACCAATTCGAATTTACAACTCCAAATATAAATATTCCTCAAAATAATTTTATTCAGAAGGAATATGGATTCCCTCTTTCTTATCTTTTGAATAAAGTTGAAGATATTTATGGTGATGGTAAGCCTTGTATTGTTGTCAATGATTTGTCTTCGGGTGGCTGGGGTAATCTGAAAATATATCAGTTCAAAACAAAAGCATTTTTCAGTAAGGACTCTTTTAAGGAAGCATTAATACCAAAAGGTATTGGAGATTCAAATGGTGACGGTATCTTAGAAATACTTGCGACTGCTTCAGGAAAAAGTATTTTGTTCCAGGCAAACAACAAAGGAGAAAATCCTTTTTCAAGCAAACTTTTTTTTAACGATGTCAATTCTACTTTTTGGGGGGCAGACTTGACAGATATTAATAATGACACAAGACCTGAAATAATTGGATTTTCAGACTCAGCATTTAAATCTTATACTTATCTAAATGGGAAATATCAACTCATCGGAACAGCAAATCCAAATTTAAGGTTGGATACCTATCCCGGCTTTGCTTCAGCTGATTTTGACAACGACAGCAAAACTGAAATATGCTTTGGCACACGTTTTGGAAGATTTTACATTTATGAATATTCCAGTGGCAATTTCACTTTGGAATACAATGATTCCAGCACAATTTCTTCAAGTGAGCAATACATTGAAAGTGCCGATGTTGACGGTGACAAAATTCCCGAGATTATTATCGGTAATTTTGGAAGCACAGTACCTTTTGGTCAGGAAGATGCAAGTACTCCAATATGGACTTATAGAATTCTAAAAGCGGAAAGCCCCAGTAAATATCGCATTCTTGACTCAATCCATATTTTTGGCGTCCGTGGTGGTTTAGATTACAAAAACGGTATCACAAAAGGGGATGTTGATAACGATTCAACCGATGAATTAATCATATCTGTTTTTCCGAATCTCTATATATTCAAATGGAACGGCACTGAATTCAAGCCACTCTGGATTTATCCTTACACTTACAGCAACTCTGCAATTGTTTATGACTTCGATAAAAACGGTATAAATGAAATTGGTATATCCACATTTTCAGGAGTCCGTTTCTTTGAACTTGACACTGCAACTCAACCCAATGTCCCGCTCGGATTCATCGGCTGGTCACTGGATACAAATAAATCATACTTTGAATGGCAGAAAGTCGCCAATGCTACTGCTTACGAATTAATTAATATGGTTAGAAATGAATCAGGATATACCGGATATACAGCCGCTGTTACCAATGAAACAAACTTTACAATAGATACTTTAAAAAACCAAACTCACTACGAATTTGTGATAAGAGCTATTAACAACGACTTACCTGAAAAATTCAGTAATCTCTCTAATTTTGTTGATATCTTTACTCACAAACCCGTTGAACCTTTAAATATTGAGACTATTGACAATGAACGCATTAAGATAAATTTCTCAGGTAACATACAAAATAACTTTCTGAACCCAGGTGATTTCCTGTTATTGAAAAATAGTGAGATTTACAGCACAATATCTACTGCTCTTGTTTCCGGTGATACTTCTGCGATTATTACTCTGACAGAAAAAATGTCAGATGGAAATTACGATTTACAAATCAAATCATTCCGTGACAAATACGGTTCACCTACAACTGAAAAAACTCTGCAGGTTAATTTCACTTCTCAACCCATAAAAAATGAAATGTTCCTAACACAAATATTAGTCATTGACAAATCAACACTAAAACTTAAATTTTCAGAAGCAATTGATAATAACACTTGTTTGGATATTAAAAATTACAATTTGCAACCCTATGGTGAAATAGTAGCGGTTGAACCTGATAATGATTCAACAGTCTTAATTTATCTTAACAATAAAAAACCACTTTTAGCTACGGGGAAAAATTACACACTGCAAGTCAGCAACATCATATCTGCAAACGGAAATCAGATTACCAAAGGTGCCGGAAATACTTTAGGATTTGTTTTCTATTCGAATACTGTTGATGCCGCTTATGTATATCCAAATCCAGTCAGATTTAGCGAAACAAATGAAATAGTTTTTGCAGGTTTACCTTCCAAAGCTGAGATTATTATCTATAATTTGGAAATGAAAGAGTTGAAAAATATTGAAGAAAACGACGGAAACGGCGGTGCTGAATGGGACGGTAAAGACAGAAACGGTAATTTGCTTGGTTCTGGAATTTATCTTTTTAAAGTAATTCAATCCAATGCCGACGGCACTAAGACAGAATCAGACTTGAAAAAATTCGTCGTAATTGCAAAATAATTTTCAAATTAATGATACTAATTTCAGAAAATTACTATTTTTGAGTAATAATAAACTGATAATTATTAAATTGATAAATAAATGATATCTTTATTTGACATTGAATACCCAAGAACACCTGTTTTGCTTGTTTTTGACACCAAGCAGGAAAGCTTGAAAGAAACAGGAAATATGCTTAGTGACAGTGGCTATAAAGTCTTTCTTGCAGATTCACCAAACACTCTATATCAACTTATTCAAATATCAAATCCTGATTTAATCATAGTGAATATACAAAATTCTGCATCATTAGGATTTAAAATCTGCCAGACAATGCGGAACAATGGCATTTGCACCGAAGTCCCTGTTATTTTCACAGCGAGTGAAGTCAAAACTGAAGACGTTCTTAAAGCTTTCAATCTGGGAGCTGTTGATTATATTGCAAGACCATTCGAGCCTGCTGTTTTTTTTGCAAGACTTAAATCTCATCTAATGCTGAAATTCTCACGCGAAGAACTGAAAAATACAACAATCCAGCTGAACAACATTAACCGTGAACTTGCTAAGATATACTCCGAAAAAGACAAATACTTATCAATAATCTCTAAAGAATTGCAGACTGCTTCTGAATATGTGATTTCAATTTTACCTCAGCCAATTAGTAAAGGTTCAATAAGAACAAGCTGGAAATTTGTCCCGTCCACAAAACTTGGCGGAGATTCTTTCGGCTACCACTGGATTGATGAAGATAACTGGGCAGTATATCTTCTCGATGTCTGCTATCACGGCATTGCACCGGCATTGCTATCAATATCTGTCCTGAATACATTGCGACAGCAAAATCTCAGGAAAACAGACTTTTTAAATCCCGCAGATGTCTTAAATTCCCTAAACAAAGTATTTCAGATGACCGAACATAATGAAATGTATTTTTCAATCTGGTATGGAATTTACAACAAATCAAAACGTACTTTACGTTATGCTTCAGCAGGTCATCCACCTGCACTACTTCTTGATTCAGAATGGACAGACAGTTACCTTACTTCAAGAAATATACTAATTGGTGTTGATGAAGACTATCAATTCAAAGAACAAACGTGCAATATCCCTAAAAATTCCCGAATGTATATTTTTTCAGACGGAGTTTATGAAATATTAAAAGCTGATAAAAAACGCTGGACTCTTGAAGAATTTTACAGATTTTTAATTAAAGCATCGAAAAAAAATAATGACGATGGCACTACTCTCGAAATGGATGATGCTTATAACTATGCTATTAAATTACGAAAAGGCAAAAAACTTCGCGATGACTTTTCTATACTTAAAGTTACTTTTCTTTAAAATCTTGCAATTTTTCATTAATTTTGAGAATTCAATATATTTTTATTCATTAAGTCATAGCTGAATTAATTATTAATGTTAAAAAATAAATTAAATATCTTATTTCTTACAGCAAGGTTTCCTTTTCCTGTAATCGGTGGAGACCGGCTAAAGCCATATAACCTGATTTCGCATTTAGCTAAGCATCACAACGTAACTTTGGTTTCTTTCTTTCACGGTTCAGCTATACCTGAAGATTATAAGAAAGCAATCCACAGTCTTGGAGTTGATTTACACATAATCCCCCTTTCTTCCTTGACTGCTGGAGTAAATGCTACAAAGAAATTATTTGAATTCCCTCTTGAAATTGGCTTTTATTACAGTAAAGAATATAAACAAATCGTTGACGATTTAATTAAAAACCAGAAATTTGATATATCCTTTGCTTTCTTTATGCGTACTGCAGAATACTTGAAAAATCATGATATAAAAAAAATTCTTATCGCTGAAGACTGCAGAACTCTCTACCAAAAAAGGTCTTATGAAACAAGCAACAATTTCATCCAAAAAAATGTCAGACTCTGGGAATTCAAAAGACTGTGTAAATACGAACCTGAAATTGTAAAGCACTTCAACGCAACCACTCTTGTTTCAAACCAAGATATCGAAGCGATGAAAAAACAAAATCCCACAACTAAATACTTTTTGCTTACTAATGGTACTGACATTGACTATTTCAAACCTGATAACACTATTGACCGCAAGGATATTTTATTCGCAGGAAAAATTGATGTCTGGGCAAATCAATTAATGATTAAGAAAATTGTTAATGATATACTTCCTGAAATTCATAAGGTTGTTCCCGATACAAAACTGAATATCGTTGGAGCTAACCCTCCAAAAAGCGTTTTAGATTTGAAATCAGAAAAAATCAATGTTATTGGGAATGTCCCGGAAATGCTTCCTTATTTGCAAAAAGCCGCTTTATTCCTTCATCCCCATAATGGCGGTTCAGGAATCCAAAACAAATTAATTGAAGCAATGTCTTCTGGTTGCCCTGTCGTTACAACACCTACTGGCAATCAGGGTATCAACGCTGAGCACGGTAAACACCTCCTGATTGGAAAAAATGATTCAGAACTCGCAGAAAATGCAATAAAAATCATTCAAGATAAAGATTTTGCCGCTAAGCTATCCAAAAATGCAAGAGAACTTATAGTCAATAAGCTATCATGGCAATCCGTCTTCAAAGAATTAGATAAATTAATTTACGAAACTCTTGATAACAATTAAATGATTGACAACTTAACAAATAATCAGGAATATAAAACAAAAGCTGTTTTTTTTGACCGCGATGGTGTTGTCAATATGCGTGCTGTCAAAGACTATATTAAAACTGAAAAAGAATTCCATTTTCTGCCTGATTTCGTTGAATTTTTCGGAAAGCTTATTAATTCTGACTACAAAACTTTTCTCATTACCAATCAACAGGGTGTAGGCAAGGGAATAATGAGCGTAGAACAACTTGAACAAGTTCTGAAATTTATGCAAAACGAATTATCAGGATTTTACGGAAAAGGTTTCGACGATATTTTCTACTGCACTGATTTGGCAGAAACCGGCAGTTACTTTAGAAAGCCCAATCCTGGAATGATACTTCAGGCAATTGACAAATGGAAAATAGATAAACAGACTTCCTGGATTATCGGCGATTCTCCGAGTGACGTAATTGCAGGCAGAAGAGCAGGTATCAGAACAGTTCTGATTGGAAACTATAAGCATATTGACATCCCGGAAGCAGATTACATAATAAAAAGTCTTATTGAAATTGAAAAACACGTTCCTATATTCAATAACCAAACAACCTAAAGAAAAATGCTTGAATATTTAAATGAAATTGTGGCTTTCTTACAAACTGTACCCTGGTATCTGGTTCTCGTTACAGCATTTTTCATTACCATACTTGAAAATATCTTCCCCCCATCACCAAGCGATTCAGTCATTATTTTCACCGGTACATTGGTAGGTATTGGGACAGTCGGTCTCTTTCCACTTTTGATTGTAACTACTGCCGGCTCCATTCTGGGTTTTGCTGTTATGTTCTATCTCGGCAGGTATCTCGGTCATAGAATTATCAAATCAAAACGTATCCCATTCATTAATGAAGAAAACATAAAAAAACCAAATAAATGGATTACCAAATACGGTTATGTCATCATTGCTCTGAATCGTTTTCTTTCAGGCACTCGTGGCGTTGTTTCGCTTTTAGCCGGAATGGCAGAATTAAACCCAACATACACAATATCCTTAGCTGGAGTCAGTGCTTTAATCTGGAACTTTATTTTGATTTATCTTGGTGTGGTTTTAGGCGAAAACTGGCGAAGAGCAGAAAAATATCTTGAAGCTTACGAAAGATTTATATTACCTGCTGTAATACTAATTCTCCTGTTAGTAATTATAAAATTTGTAGTATCTTATGTCTTAAAAAAGCGAAAAGAAAAATCAGCAACTTAAAAAATAATCATTTCCCTTTTTGTTGCCCGCTGACTCTGAATATTTTATAGTTAGAAAGACTTTGGTCAGATTCAAATCCGTATCCCTGAATTGTCTCAGAAGGTGAAGTTACCCTTACAAACTCTGTTGAATATAACTTCTGTGTGATATTATCCCACTCCAAAAGCGATGTTTCCAGTTTGGTGTTTGTACTATCTGATATAACAACTACATGCCCGCCAGCCATCATATTTTTAGTCCTGTCATCTATTCTGGCACTGTCTGATGTCAGATAAGAAACCTTTCCTGTTGAATACCTTTTAAAAAACTGAACATAAACACCACCGTCAAGCAATGTCTCCATCCTTGATTGATATACTCTTGCACGTTCTGCCTTCAAAATTGCTTTTGTAAAATTAGAATCTACAAATGTTACCTCTGTTTTATAACTAATCTGGTCTGGTTGAGTCTCAAGATTAATAATATCAATATTCTTCTTGGGTATCACTTTGTCTTCATCACAACCCAAAAAAACAACCATTGCGACAATGATGAAAATATACAATATGTTTTTATATTTCATTATCCAAAAAATTTTATTACAACTTAAATTTTAAATTATCTATACTTTTAACATCACTCAAAAAATCCTTTACCAAAGACAAAGGCAATTGTGTAGCCGCATCGCTTTTAGCATTTTTCGGGTCAGGATGAGTTTCAAAGAAAATACCATCAATACCAACGGCTGTAGCGGCACGTGCCAAAGCAGGAATAAATTTAGGATACCCTCCTGATTGCTCTCCGACAGATGGCTGTTGCAATGAATGTGTCGCATCATAAACAACAGGATAACCGAACTCCTTCATTATCATCAATGACCTGAAATCAACCACCAAATCATGATACCCAAAAGTATAACCTCGCTCAGTTAGCATAATATCCTTATTACCTGTGGATTCTACTTTCTCAACAGCTTTTTTCATATCCTCAGGTGCCAAAAATTGACCTTTTTTTATATTCACTCTTTTCCCCGACTTTCCTGCGGCAACCAGTAACTCTGTCTGTCTGCTTAAAAAAGCAGGAATCTGCAAAATATCAACATACTTCGAAGCAAGAGCAACTTCTTCAACGGAATGCACATCTGTCAAAACAGGAACAGAAAATTCTTCGGCAATACCTTTCAGACAGGACAAAGCTTTCTCATCGCCAATACCCGTAAATGATTTAATGCTGGTTCTATTCGCTTTCTTATAAGAAGCTTTAAAAATCCAATCTAAATCAAGTTCTGCACATACAGTTCTCAGTTCACTTGCAATTTCTCTTAACATTTCCTGAGATTCAACAACACAAGGACCCGCAATAACAAACATAAACTCCTCATTATTTTTTTCCAATTACAAATATAAAACATATTTTTTTCCGAATTATTATAATAAAAGCAATAAATCTAATGATTTTAAAGGCAAAACAATAAAAAAACAGTATAAAATGCAAATTGTAGGTCAAAAAATTTGGCTGTTTGGCTTGCAGTTCTTAATTTTGCAACGCTCCCTTAGCTCAGTTGGCCAGAGCAATTGACTCTTAATCAATGGGCCGGGGGTTCGAATCCCCCAGGGAGCACCAAAAAAACGAAATGAACAACATAGCTGTTCTGCCAAAAATTAGTCTTTAAATGAATCATCACGATTGACTTCAAAATAAGTTATACCCAAATTGTTTATTTTGTATTTAATGAATTAATAGTTATTTTGGAAAAACTATCTAAGTTGATTTATGAATTTTTGTCTAAATAATTTTGAAGAGGTACAGTTTCATACAGGAAAGATAAATATTGTTAAATAATTAATGATATTAGGTTATGTATAAATATTTTTTGCTATTATTAATATTAGCTTGTAATCTATCGGCAAATAATTGGAGATTAGTTGAAGAATTTGACAATACTCCAACCTTTAAAAAGAGTGATGTAAAATCTATAACTTGTAAAGATAGCAATTGTTTTGTTGTTGTACAGCATGGCGGCGAAGTATACGAGTCAAGTTGGAGACTTTATAGGTCAATAGATTACGGGAATACATGGGAATTATTATATATTGCAGAAAATATCTTCGAACAAGAGGATCCAATAATTATTAATGTAAATAATGGTATATCTCCTAATCCCAATAATTATTTTATATCATCGGATGATAATGCAGTTATACAAAAAAGTACTGATAGTGGTAAAACATTTAAAAAGGTCTTGATTGATTCCAGCAAGGATGCAGAAAACTGGGAGTTAGATGATTTGGCTATGTGGGATTCAAGTATTGGATTTGTTACCAGTCAGTACTACTATTATACAACAAAGGATGGTTGGGAATCGAACAAGAGGCATCCGAAATTGCACACAAATCAAAGCTATTATTCACCATTTTTTCTCGATTCAAATACAATTGGAATGATTTATGGAAGCCCGTGGGCTAATAGCATGGGATTGGGCGAATCATTTGTAAAATATTATATTAATAAAAATTCTTGGGATACAGTGTTTTATTTTGGGAAAGAACCTGGTAAATGGTTTGATGCTATTGAAAGTATTTATTTTGTTAATGATACAGTAGCTTATGGTGCAGGTTGGAGAAGCGATAAATCCTTACCAAGCGGTGAATATTACGATATTATTTATAAAACAACCGATGGTGGCTATAACTGGAATTTAATATTTATAGAATTTAATAAACCTTATAAAGGATTTTTTAATATTTCATTTGCAGATGCTAATAATGGTGTTGCCGTTGGCTATTACGGTAAAATCGCAATGACCAACAACGGTGGTGAGACCTGGGCTTACGTACCGACACCAAACGATTTGGACAATTGCCGGAAAATGCTTGTTACGTGGGCTGGGCGGACACCACTTATAGGCACTTGGGATGCAGGGATATTCAGGTATGAAGGCGATTTCTTTAATTTTCCACCTGATACAACGGATGTTGTTGAAAACCAAGAAATGAAAGAAATTGAACTTTACCCAAATCCTGCAAGTGATTATTTATTTTTAAGTAATGTCAAAGATGCAGAAAAAATAGAAATAATTACAATGCTTGGAATTAAATTATTTGAATCTGAATATAATGATAAAATTGATGTATCACAATTTAGTCCTGGCATGTATATATTGAGAATGGGAGGAAAGATTACAAAATTTATCAAATATTGAAAGAATATTTTGTAGAATTTAAAAAAACGTGTATTATTGAATAAAGAATTTTTTTTAAATAGATAAAAAGGGAAAAATTATGGTAGATTTGTCAACAAAGTATATGGGGATGAATTTAAGAAGTCCAATAATAGCTGGAAGCTCTGGCTTAACGAATTCATTGCAGGATTTAAAGGAAATCGAAAAATACGGAGCAGGTGCTGTTGTTCTGAAATCGTTATTCGAGGAAGAAATCAATATCGAACTCCAAAAACAGGTAGCTGAAATGAACAGACCGGGGACTCTATATCCTGAAATTTATGATTTTTTTAATTATGATGATGTTGAAGATAGTGTAAGTAAATATCTGTTCCTGATTGAAAAATCAAAGAAAGTTCTGAATATACCTGTAATTGCGAGCATTAATTGTGTTTCTGCAAGCGATTGGACAGGGTTTGCTAAAAGGATTGAAGAAGCTGGAGCTGATGCTTTGGAACTGAATTTATTTATTTTGCCAAGTGATTTTCATAGAACAATTGAAGAAACAGAGCAAGTTTATTTTGATGTTGTAAAAAGTGTGAAAAAGGAAGTCAAGTTGCCAATAGCACTAAAAACGAGCTTTTATTTTTCAAATCTTGGTCAAATGCTGATGAAACTAGCTAAA
>RCNQ01000161.1 GCA_003731675.1 Bacteroidetes/Chlorobi group bacterium ChocPot_Mid | reverse complement strand
AGATGGGGAACAGGAGTAAATTTTTAAGTTCAGCACTATATGGATATCCGAGGACATTAGAGCAGAAGATGCTTGAGGATTCATCACTATCGAAGGAAACAGCTAAAAGTATTATTTCATCTTATAGGGAAATCATCAAGCAGTTTCCCAAAGACAATGTTACTGCAGATGCGAGGTACCGCATAGCCATGATTTCATTTGATTATCTGGGAGATGATAAAACAGCAATTGAAGAATTAAATAATGTTACGAAACAATTTCCGAAACAAAGAATAACAGCCGCGGCGATGAATCAGCTTTCGAGGATTTATTTGCTAAAGGAAAATCAGGATAGTGCTGAGAAAATATTGAATTATATAATTAGAAATTACAATCAAATAGCTTCAGAAGAAGTGTTATCTGCAAAATTCAATTTAGCTGAAATGTTGTTTTATAAAGGTGAGATTGACAGTGCCAAGGTATTGTATATGGAATTGTCGGATAATAGTAATTCGGATATAACAAATGATGCAATTGAAAGATTGATTTTAATTGAACAGAATAAGGAGTTGATAAGGGGGCTAACTTTGTTTGCAAATGCTTTATATCTTGATAAGAAGAAGTTGTATAATGATGCTATCGGGAAACTGAGAGAGACAATAGAGCTAACTCAGGGAACTAATCTTGCAGAAAGAAGTTATATATTAACAGCAGAGATTTTGTTCAGGCAATCGAGATATGACAGTACTTTATCTGTGATTTCAGAATTTTTTCGGGAAAATCCAAAATCAATATATTATGACCAGGGTTTGTTGATGCAGGCTAAGAGTTATGAACAAAAGAACAATAGGGATAAGGCGATAGAATCATATCAGCAGATTATTACTGAGTATCCACGTTCAGTATATTTGCAAGAGGCAAGGAACAGGATAAAAAAATTGAGAGAACAAAATAATTTATAGTCTAAGGTTAAGGAGTTTGAGGAGTAGTTACTCCAGCAACTCCATAAATTGTGATATATTAAAGAAGTATTTTAATTAGCTTTTTTGTTTCAGACTATCAATAGCTTCTTCATAAGTACGGCAAATATCCAGTGCCAGATTTAATTTAGTAACATTGAAAATATTCTCGAGGTAATCGCTCGCACCGAAAAGAATCATTTTGCAATCTTTCTTTTTCAAGATAGCATTACCCGAAAGAAGCACACCAATGGAACCGGAATTAAGGTAAATAACAGAAGTTAAATCTACCAAAATGGCTGTATAACCTTTTTTAGATAGTTCTCTGAAAGAGTTGAGGAGATTCTCATTGTCTTCTGCGCTATTGAAATCCCCATCGAGTCTCATCAAAGCATATTCCTTGAAGTCTTCAATATTAATATTAGCATTCATAAATTGTTCCTTTTATTATTCAAATTTTTTTTCATAGAATTATATTGACGATTAAGTATCCTAATCATTATCATGCAATGAAATATTGAATGTAGCTACAACAGGACAATGGTCGGAAATTTTTTCTGCCTGCTCCAAAGGTATTGAATCAAAGAAATTATACATTCTAATAGAATTAGCTAAATATCTGTTTTTAGAGGATTTAGAGACAATAATGTGGTCAATCGAGTTTAAATAGTCATATTTACAGCTTTTAAGACCTGAAGACAGGAACTCGATGTTGGGATTTTCGACTAAAGCAGTTAAAGTTGGTTCGGTTTTTCTGTTTGGGTAGTCGTTGAAATCTCCAACAATTATTAAGTCTTTTTCTTTGCTTACAGTTAGCACAGAATCAATCCAATTGCTTAAAGCAGAAGCTTGTTTACTTCTTAATTCTCTGCTTAATTGTTGAAGTTGTTCAGTACTATCGTATCTTGATGTTGATTTAAGGTGAACAACCATCATCAGCCAGTCAAAATTCCCTTTTTTTATCTGGAATAATATTCCTGGTTTGGTTTTTCCTGGTTCAACTTCGAGTTCGTAAATATATTTGATGAAATCTACATTGATATTTTTTTTATATAAAAGAGCGGGATTTTGGTCACCGCTCTCTTTTCCAACGAAATAGTCATAATCGTCTAAATATTTGGTAAGTCTTTGAATAGCTTCGTTATTTTCAACTTCTTCAAGACCAATAATATCGGATTTTAAATTGGAAATAATGTCAGCCATGTTTTTGTAATCAATTTCTGTTCTTGGGTTGATGTCTTTTACACCATCACCGAGCCATTCACAATTAAAAGTGCCTAAGGTGAGATAGTCTGAATTATCTGAGTTTTCTTCATTTGAACAGGCGATGAAGATATACGACAGAAGTGTTGCAAAAATAATATAAATTACTTTTGATTTTACAGTTTGAATGATGATGTTATTTGTTTTTTCCATAGTAAATGGTTACCCGTTGTAGAACATAGCTTTGACAATCTGGCTTGCCATATTTGGATTTTCTTTCAATCTTCGGGTTGCATAACCGTACCAGTCTTCACCAAAGGGGACATAGACACGCAGGTTGTGCCCCATAGCAAGGATTTCATCACGACGTTTTTCACGAACGCCGAGTAGCATTTGGAATTCGTATTTGTCCTTTTCGATTTTGTTTGAATTAATATAAGCCAAAGCATCCTGAATTAATTCCTCGTCGTGAGTAGCAATGCCGATATAGCAAGAATTTTCGAAGAGAATTCTTAAAAGTTTTTTGTAGTTTTCTCTGATTTCCTTTTTTCCTTGAAAGGCAATTTGTGGGGATTCCCTGTAAATTCCTTTGCATAGGCGAATTGAAGGATTGTAATCAAGGAGAGATTTGATATCGTCCTCACTTCTTTTCATATATGCCTGAAAGACAAGACCAACTTGGCTGAAACCATTTTCTCTGAGTTTTTTATAAAGTGCTATCGTTTTACTTGTGTAAGGGGAGTTTTCCATGTCAAGTCGGACGAAAATACCGAGTTCGTTAGCCATCTTTACTAAGTATGATATATTATCATAGGCAAATTGTTCATCAATACCCAAACCCAATGAAGTGGGTTTTATTGACAGATAAGTTTTTAGTTGGTTTTGATGGATAGCTTCGATAACTTTCTGGCTCATTTCTTTTTCGTGCAAAGCTCTGTCTTTTGTAGTAACGAATTCCCCGAGGACGTCAATGGTGGACATTCCATTTTTTTTCATTAATTCCTGTGTGACCCTGACGGCATCGCTTAATTGGGGACCTGCGATATATTTGCTTGCCACTTTTTTAATAATTATTTTTGGTATCAGTGGCATTGACTTAATAACAATTTGATTTAACATTTCAATATTCCTTAATGTACTTGTTCAAAAATTTATTTTAAGATTTTAAAAGTCGTTCCTGTTATTGCATTACAAGATTGCAAGGTGATATAATACGCCCCCTGTGAATGTCGGTTTAAGTTCATATTAAAATCATTGCTTCCAATTTTTACATTATTGAGTAAATATTTTTCAACTGTGATTCCTTTTTCGTTAGAGATAGAAATTTCAAAGTATTTACACGAATTGTCATTATTAATGAATGATAAAGTAATATTTCCGGAAGAAGGATTGGGGACGATACTTGATATTATTAAATGATTTTGTGAAAAATTATTCAGGTTATCTTCAACATCTGTTTCGCAGCTGTCAATAATAAATGGTTTGTTATTTATTGCATAGACAATGTTGCGATTATCATAATTAGAAAATCTTAATGTGCAGTTATCGGATTTAATAGCAGGGAGTTTCCAGTTATAAGTAAAATCGAATCCGTTGATGGGGCTGAATTTTACTTGTCTCCAGTTTTCACCGTTGTCAGTTGTGTATTGTACGTACATACTACCGATGAAATCTGATTCCCATTTGATATTGTAATTTTGTCCACCGCACAATACATCATAGGGTTGAGGATAAATTAATTTGAAATATGGTTTTCCGATTGCAAAAGTATCTGAAATATTTGTGAACTTAGTGCCTGATTCCATTGTGCCTGTAATTCTAATGAGGCATTTTTCTGATTCAATATCAGGGACATCCCAGTCGTAACTGAAGCCGGTAATTCCTGAGGCAATAGTAGTCCATTTACTTTCTCCTGAGGCAATTTTATCTGCGTTAGGATTAAATTCAATAATGAAATTGTCAAGATATTTTTGTTCCCATCTGATTTTTAATTTTACGTCTTGTCCTATTCTGTCATTTTTCTTGGGAGTTTGGAAAATGAAACTTGGTTTGTCAATAGTTAATGCTGTTTGTGTTTCATCTGAGACATAGGCATTGTAGCTATCCTGAATAAGGATTTTCAAGTTATTTGTAAGAGTATCGGGTATTGTCCAGGTGTAGCTACCATTGGGTGCTTCGGCATATTTTTCAATCCATTGCCATGTGATGCCGTTATCCAGAGAATATTTGATAGCAACGTATTCAACCTGAGCGGAAGCCCATTTGATTTCAACAACATCACCAGGAAAAAATATGCTTCCTCCTGATGGATTTAAAAGTATAAGTGTCGGGTCAACAGCTTTTTTTAAGCAGGATGCCTGCTCAGCAAAAGCTCTGATAATAGGTTTGACTCTATCGTGAAATTTTAGAGCCACGGAATGGGTAGAATTTGTCAGGTGGCAATAACTCATAATAGTACCTAATCTCGGTATAGGATTTCCGGAAGTAACGCATCCGTCTGAACCTTCCTGTGGCAAATCACGTGTAATACAAGTATCAATCATATTTGGAGCGAAATAGCAATTATGAGTGTGAGGGCTACCAAATGCATGACCGAGTTCGTGAGCTGAGACAGAAACGTCCCAGGTATAGTTCGTTGTAGGATAGGTATAATGTCCCTGCATTCCGAAAACGCAATATCCCTGATTGTTGTTGCAAAGAGTTCCTAATCCAAGAGAAACACCACCGACTCTATAGCCACCACTTCCTCCCTGGTAGTCAATGTCAGTCATCAGACACACGATGGAACGTTTAACGGATTTTTTCTTCCAGTTGTCTCGTAATTGATATAGTCTGTCGTAGATTTGTGTTGTAGTTCTGTAAGGGTCAGTTGCCTGATTTTGCTGTATTACTACCTGAGAGACAAATAATTGAATGTAAACATTTGATTCATAAATTTGTGAAACATGAGTCATAACAGCGCCAATATATGCTTTTACTTTATCAAGATTGTTGAATAATTTGTAAAAATCGTAGGACGCTTCGATGATAATGTCTGCTTCTAATAGTTCGGTAGTAAGAGTTTTTTCTGATAATTTCTTAATTAGTTCGTAATCCACAGTTTCGTTTTGTAGGTGAACGTCTAAAAATGGATTAAAATCTTTTCCAGGTGAAGATGAACCTTGAGAAGTAAGGATATGTGCAAATTTTTCTGAATTAACAGTTAGGGGTGCGATTGAGAAATTATCAAAGCCATCTCTTTGGATGATGCAATAAAGGTTGCCCTCTGTATAAAAGACAGAAACATTTGAGTTAGGTTCGTTTTGGATATTTCCTATATAGAATGCAGGTTCACTGAATTTTAATTGTTTTTCACCTTCGTCAGTAATAATTGTCCAGTTTGTGCCTTTTCTTACAGCTGGAGTAGATTTTACGAGATGAATATTTGCCGTTTCGTTTGTAGAGATAGGAAAATTATTTATTTCAATGTTTTCTTTGTTAGTATTGAAAACAGTTTCGGCAAATGATTGCGATAATATTATAGGTTTTGATTTATAATCATTGATTAATGTTCTTGGAGATTTACTCTTTTCATCTTGATAAGAAATTGATGAAGGGAATGAGAATAAATCATTGGCATTAATTGTGAGATATTCAGCAAGTAAATTAAATTGACTGAAAGTGATGATTGAAATTAATATAATAATTTTTTTTATGTAGTTTCTTGAATAATATTTTTGATGAGAATTCATAATGTTAAATCAATAATTTATTAATAATTTTTTTCTGATGATTTCGATAATTTTTTCGTAAGTATTCTGGATGTTACCTTCAGAATTGATTTCGACAAATCTGTCGGGTTCTTCAGTTGCAAGGATTTTGTAAGCATCAATAATCTTTTTAAAGAAACCATCGCCGGAAGTTTCAATTTTATCTTTTAATTT
>RCNQ01000160.1 GCA_003731675.1 Bacteroidetes/Chlorobi group bacterium ChocPot_Mid | reverse complement strand
AAATTATTTTCCTTCATACAAATCACCCTGAGGTGCTTTTGGATTCGGAGGATTAGTCCCGTGCAGAGACATAACATAACTCGCCAGAGCCAGAATGTCATTAGATTTAAAAGTAGCTTTCCACGAAATCATTCCTTTTTCCGGCACACCCAGTGCTATAGTTTTAGCAATGTTATTAATACCATTCCCGTGAATCCAATAGTTATCCGTTAGGTTTGGACCTATTCCTCCTTCTCCCATTGCTCCGTGGCAAGCGGCACAATTATTCATAAACAAAGTCTTTGCTTTTTCGATTTGACCGCCATCGTTAACAACTTCGAAATTAGGTTCATTCCAATTTATACTCGATTCCTTTGCAATAACTGATGCAAATTTGGTATTATAATCATTTATTTCTGCTACGTATTCCTCCGAAGAACTCGGTCCTGAACCTGAAATGTGATAATAAAAAATATACAATCCCGCCCAAATCAAACTCAGAACAAATAAATAAACCCACCACCCAGGTAGCGGATTGTCGTATTCCTGGATACCATCAAAATTGTGCTCAATAAGTTTATCTTCATCTTTCATTTATCTATTCTCCTTAAAATTATTCTCATTTTCTGTTAACGGCATTTTAGCCATATATTCAACATGACTTTTACTTAGTTTAAATGTATAGACAACAATTGCAATGAATACAATAAAAAAAATTATCATTGAAATAATTGACCATAAACCAAAATTCTCTACCGGACTCAACAATTCTTTAAACAATTCAATCTCCCGATATATTTCCTGTTTTCTAACTCATTAAACTTACTTAACCTTAATATCAGTACCCAATCTTTGCAGGTATGCAATCAAGGCAATTATTTCAACATCATAAGGAGTGTTGATACCTTCTGCTTTCAACTGGTCAGCAATCTGCTTTGCCTGAGTCATCAGGTCAGTCGCCGCACTGTTTTGATAATCAATCGGATAAGGTACTCCCAAAGAATACATAACCGATATTTTCTTAGCAATATTGCTTGTATCAATCTTGTTTGTCAGCATGTGCGGGTAAGCAGGCATAATCGAACCGGGTGATATTTCCCTTGGGTCATTCATGTGTCGGTAATGCCATGCATTCGGATACTTGCCTCCGACTCTGTGCAAATCAGGTCCTGTCCTTTTTGAACCCCATTGAAACGGATGGTCATAAACAAACTCCCCTACTTTGGAATACTCACCGTATCTTTCAGTTTCAGAGCGGAAAGGTCTTATCATTTGTGAATGACATGTATAGCATCCTTCCCTGACATACATATCCCTGCCGTATAGTTCCAAAGGAGTATAAGGCTTGACACTCGATATTGTCGGAACATTCGATTTTATCAAAATCAATGGTATAATCTCAATAGCACCACCAATAAACAAAGCGATAAAAGATGCAATCAAAAACGGCACCGGCTTTCTCTCCAGCCAACGATGTTTTCTATTGCTTTTTTCTGTATAATTTGGTTGTAAAGGTACCCCTTGAGCTTCTTCATTCTTTACAAAACTCCCCTGCCGTATGGTCATCCAAAGGTTAACCACCATCAGCAAAGCACCAGTAAGGTATATTGAGCCACCGATAGCCCTAATCAGATACATCGGCAGAATCTGAGTAACGGTTTCAAGAAAATTAAAATACTGCAATGTACCTTCTGCAGTAAACTGCTTCCACATCAAACCCTGTGTTACTCCTGCTATATACATGGAAATAACATAAGTCAGTATTCCTAAAAAGCCAATCCAGAAATGAGCATTTGCAAGTTTGGTTGACCACAGCTTAGTATTCCATAATTTAGGAACCAACCAATAAAGAATTCCAAAAGTCAGAAATCCGTTCCAGCCCAAAACACCGACGTGTACATGCGAAATCGTCCAGTCAGTGTAATGAGAAAGTGCATTAACGCTCTTGATAGCCAAAGTTGGTCCTTCCAAAGTTGCCATACCATAAGCCGTAACAGCAACAACAAGGAATTTCAGAACCGGGTCTTCACGCACTCTGTCCCAGGCACCTCTCAAAGTCAGTAATCCATTGAGCATACCACCCCAGGAAGGTGCAATAAGCATAACTGAGAAAGCCGTACCAAGCGATTGAGCCCAATCTGGCAACGCAGTATAAAGCAAATGATGTGGTCCCGCCCAGATATAAATGAAAATTAGTGACCAAAAGTGCAAAATAGATAGTTTATAGGAATAAACAGGTCTGTTTGCCGCCTTCGGAAGGAAATAATACATCAATCCCAAATATGGTGTTGTTAGGAAAAATGCAACCGCATTATGTCCATACCACCATTGAACCAAAGCATCTTGTACACCAGCATAAACAGGATAACTTTTCAGCAATGTTACAGGAATTTCAATGGAATTGACTATATGCAACATCGCAATAGCTACCCAAGAAGCAATATAGAACCATATTGCAACATACATGTGCCTCTCACGACGCTTGATAATTGTCATAAACATATTCAAGCCAAACACAACCCATATCAATGTAATTAGAATATCAATAGGCCATTCAAGCTCGGCATATTCTTTACCTGTTGTAATTCCCAAAGGAAAAGTCACAGCGGCAGAAAGAATTATTAATTGCCATCCCCAAAAATGTATTCTGCTTAAAATGTCGTTAAACATTCTTGTTTTGCACAACCTTTGCAACGAATGATAAACACCCATAAAAATTCCGTTACCGACAAAGGCGAATATAGCCGCATTTGTGTGAATAGGTCTTAATCTTCCGAATGTAAGTATCGCCTGATTGAAACTAAGCTCAGGAAAGTAAAGTGCAAAGGCAATCCAAACACCAAATGTAAACGCCAAAGCTCCCCAAAATACCGTAGCATACAAAAACATTTTGACAATGGAATTGTCATAAAAAAAAGTTTCTATTTGGCTGGATGAATCGAATGAAGTATGGTTATCTGTCATCAAAATCTCCGTTTTTATTGTTAATTTTCTCTTCCTGATTATTCACATCTGGTTCAAGTAAAATTCTCATGGACGGAGTATATGTATCCTCGTACTGATTGGACAAAACCGCCCATAGAAATGCACCTAAAAAACCAAGTGCAAGTAATAAACTCAATGTTATCAATATTAATATAACTTCCATTTATTATATTTAGTCGAACCTAAATAATGAACAACGTTTTAATTATTCTACCCAAATTTAATAAAAAAACTATTTACAATGTTTAATATCAGACAAAAAAATCTCATAATTAATATCAGATTAAACCTAATTCTCAAAAAAACAATCAAATTACATTAGGAAAAGAATAAATAAATTTTGTATTTTCAGATTATTATTATTTAATTTATGATATTTTCCTGAATAATTCAAACTGATAATAAATTTTTTTGAAATTCTGAAATTCCTTAATTTGCAAAACTTTATTTGATTGGAAATTTAAGAAAGTTAAAATAATATAAATGAGCGAAAAACAAAGAACTATTAAAAGCAGAGTTTCTTACTCAGGAATAGGATTACATACTGGCGAATCTTCAACGATTACATTCAATCCTGCCCCTGAAAATTACGGCTACAGATTTGTCAGAACAGACATTGAACCACAGGTAGAAATACCTGCCATCGTTGACAATGTAGTGGATTTGTCACGAGGGACGACTCTTGGAATTGGTGAAGTTAAAGTCCATACAGTTGAACACGTACTTGCTTCTCTTGTCGGTTTGCGGATTGACAACTGCAAAATTGAGCTTTCAGGAATTGAACCACCTGTCGGTGACGGCAGTTCCTTGCCTTATGTTGAAGTTCTTCTCAAAGCAGGTTTTGAAGAGCAAAACGAAGAACGTGAATTCTTTGTCGTGGAAGAAGCTGTCCGATACAAAAACGATGACAAGGAAGTTGACATTGTGGCTCTCCCTACAAACGATTACCGCATTACCGTTATGGTTGATTACCACAACCCTGCTCTCGGTAGCCAGCATACAGGCGTCTTCAATCTGGAAGAAGAATTTGTCGAAGAGTTCGCTCCTGCCCGCACATTCTGTTTTCTTACAGAATTGCAAATGCTACAGGAACAAGGACTAATCAAAGGTGGTCAGCTTGACAATGCTCTGGTAATAATTGATAAAGATATTTCCCAGACAGAACTTGAAAAGCTTAAAGTCAATTTCAACCTTGACCACACTCCTGTTGTCGGAACAAGTGGTTACCTTGACAACAGGGAACTAAGATTCAAAAATGAACCTGCAAGACACAAATTACTGGACATGCTTGGCGATTTGTCTTTGATTGGAGTGCCAATTAAAGCCCAGATACTTGCGGCTCGACCCGGTCACGCAAGCAATATTGAATTTGCAAAAAAAATCCGTCAGTTATATTTAAAGTTTAAAAAAATTTCTCAGTTCAAAGCAAAAGATACAAAATCAGGAGTAGTCCTCGACATCAAAGGATTGCTGAAAATAATGCCTCATCGCTATCCTTTCCTTTTGATTGACAAAGTTTTAAGCTTTGACACCGAATCAAAAACTGTTGTCGGTGTAAAAAATGTAACAATGAACGAGGAGTTTTTCCAAGGACATTTCCCCGATAATCCGGTAATGCCAGGTGTTCTGATTACTGAATCAATGGCACAGACCGGTTGCCTTTTAATCATCAACGAAGAGCCCAACTGGGAAAATAAACTGGTGCTATTTATGGGAATTAAAAATGCAAAATTCCGCAAACCCGTTATTCCCGGTGACCAGCTTATACTCACGGCAAAGCTTATCGGAAAAAAACTTGGTGCTTACTTTTTAGATGTTACAGCCACTGTAGATGGTCAGATAGTCGCTCAGGCGGAATTACAAACAGCTGTTATTGAAAAATAAATTTTTATTAAAGATATGAATATTCATCCTACTGCAATCGTTTCGAAACAAGCTAAAATCGGTGAAAATGTTACTATTGGTGCTTTTACTATCATTGAAGATGATGTAGAAATTGGCAACGGCACAACAATACGCTCCAATGTCGTTTTGGCTAATGGTGCAAGAATCGGCAAAGACGTTCTTATTTGTAATGGAGCTGTTATTGCTACTGAACCACAGGACCTCAAATTCGGAGGCGAAAAAACCTATGCCTACGTCGGAGACAGAACCGTAATCAGAGAATATGCCACAATCAACAGAGGAACTCACGCAACAGGAAAAGCTGTTGTGGGTGAAGATTGCTTCATTATGGCTTACTGTCACGTTGCACACGATTGTGTCGTCGGAAATCACGTTATTATGGCAAATGCTACCCAGTTGGCAGGTCACGTACACGTCGATGATTGGGTAACAATAGGTGGTGTAGTAAAAATCCATCAATTTTGCAGAGTTGGATGCCACTCTATGCTCGGTGCCGATGTGAAAATTGCAAAAGATGTACCTCCATACACACTTGTTGGTAGCATACCTGCTAAAATTGACGGTATAAACAAAATTGGCTTAAAGCGTCGTGGCTTTTCAAGTGAACTCATTGCAGAAATAGATGAATTCTACAAAACAATTCTTCATTCAGGTTACAATACCAATGATGGTATTAAAAAATTCCTCGAACGAAATCATATTTCAGATGAAGTCAAAGCCTGCATAAAATTTATCGAAGAATCCCAAAGAGGCATATACCGGTAGAAACGACCTCCCTCTGTTAATAAATAAATTATGGCTCTGTATGTAAATCAGACACAAGGTTAGAAAAGATAAAAATTGAGCAAAGTTAAAAATAAAGAGGTGTTATAATGAAAAGTTTCAATGACTTTGTAAATGAGAGTATCTCTACGAATAATTATTTCAATTATTCAGATACCAATGATTTAGATTATACTGAAATAGGACATATAAACGAGGCAAGTTTATCACGTTTATTGTCCCAAATTTCAAAGAAAGATTTTTGTATTGTAACTGCTTTCAGGCATGAAAATACAAAAAATGTAAATAAGAAAAATAATCAAGAATTATTACAGTATTTAAATTCACTCAAATTGGGTCCTTATAATTTAATAGGACATTGGAGTGAAACACCGGACGGTGGTGATTGGGATACTGCAGATAAATCCACTTTAATTGATAGTGTGGAAGATTCATTCTTATTCACACGACCTGATACAATGGATTCACAGAAATTTGTTGATATTTGCTTACAAATCCAAAAGAAATATAAACAAGATGCTATTGTAGTTGGTTTGTCCGGCACAGTATATCTATACTTTGGGAAAGATAAACGTGATCAAATTGCAAAAGATGTTAAATTAAATAAAATCAATCAAGCATACTCACAAATGCGTGGTAAAGAGAATATTCCTTTTGTATTTGAAGGTACAAGAGCATTTGAATCCATTGTATTGGGTAGAGGATTATTTCAGAAAATCGGTATTAATTGGGTAAGATAATGAGTTTGAAATTTGATAAAGACACCATTAAAAAAGAATTTTATGATTTAAAATCAGAAAATCCGGATATGAGTGATGAGGATATATCGATTATGCAAATTGACCACTGCCATTTGCTTTAGAACAAACCGACATTTTGTCAATTTACTTTCCGCTAACCTTAGCCCAGCTGTCCTTTAAGGTTACTGTCCTGTTAAAGACCAATTTTTCAGATGTGGTATATTTACTGTCCACACAAAAGTATCCTTTGCGTTCAAATTGGAATTTATCACCAACCTTCGCATTTTTCAAAAACAATTCAGCTTTGGCATTTACAATTTGCAAAGAGTTGGGATTAATATTGTCTTGGAATCTCTCGAATTGCATCGGGTCTTCATTCAAAAACAAATTTTCATAAAGACGTACATCTGTTTCCAGGCAATGATTAGCAGATACCCAATGAATCGTTCCTTTCACTCTGCGTCCATCAGGTGAAGAGCCACCTTTTGTTTCAGGGTCGTAAGTGCAATGAATTTCAGTAATATTTCCTGAATCATCTTTAACAACATTTGTGCATGTGATATAATAGGCATAACGCAATCTGACTTCCTGACCGGGTGACAAACGGAAATATTTCTTTGGCGGATTTTCCATAAAATCATCACGTTCGATATAAATTTCCTTGCTGAAAAGCACTTTTCTTGTTCCCGAACTTGCATCTTCGGGATTATTTATTGCTTCGAGCTCTTCTACCAAATCATCGGGATAATTGTCAATAATTACCTTTACAGGGTCAAGCACTACCATTGCCCTGTTAGCTCTTTTGTTTAAATCCTCTCGGATACAAAACTCCAAAAGTGCAAGGTCAACCGTGTTTTCACGCTTTGCAACACCAATTCTCTCTGCAAAATCCCGTATGGACTCAGGTGTATAACCTCTTCTTCTCAATCCCGAAATTGTAGGCATCCGAGGGTCATCCCATCCGTCAACATATTTTTCCTCGACAAGTTGTAGCAATCGTCTTTTGCTCATAACGGTATAGCTGAGATTCAATCGAGCAAATTCGATTTGCTGTGGGTGATAAACTCCCAATTCATCGAGTACCCAATCGTATAAAGGTCTGTGGTCTTCAAACTCAAGTGTGCAAAGTGAATGCGTAATCCGCTCGATAGAATCAGAAAGACAATGTGTATAATCATACATCGGGTAAATGCACCATTTGTTGCCTGTTCGGTGATGCTCTGTGTGCTTTATCCTATAAATCACCGGGTCTCGCATATTAAGGTTTCCCGATTTCATATCAATTTTTGCTCTTAAAGTCTTTGCACCATCAGGAAATTCACCTGCTTTCATTCTTTGGAACAAATCAAGATTTTCCTCAATACTTCTGTTGCGGTATGGACTTTCTGTACCCGGTTCTGTTAATGTTCCTCGTGTATTTTTAATTTCTTCAGCAGACAAATCGCAAACATAGGCTTTACCATTTTTGATGAGTTCAATTGCATATTCATATAACTGCTCGAAGTAATCTGATGCGTAATACTCCCTATCAGCCCAGTCAAATCCCAACCATTTAACATCTTCTTTAATTGAATCCACATATTCGACATCTTCCTTTGTTGGATTAGTGTCGTCAAATCTGAGATTTGTTATTCCTCCGAATTCCTGAGCAACACCAAAATTTAAGCAAATTGACTTTGCATGTCCAATGTGCAGATAGCCATTCGGCTCCGGTGGGAATCTTGTGTGAACACGACCTCCCCATTTATTTGTTTTCAAATCTTCTCTTATTATCGCCTTAATGAAATTTTCAGACGTTGTTGATTCATTATTACCGTTCATACTTTAAACCTAAAAAACTAATAACCCAATTATTTTCTAAAATGTGTGAATTTGAAAAACACAAATTTAACACAAAGATAACAAAGGATGATTATCGTCCAAAAATCTGACT
>RCNQ01000159.1 GCA_003731675.1 Bacteroidetes/Chlorobi group bacterium ChocPot_Mid | reverse complement strand
AAACATGTCAATATTTGATTCTCCAATATCGCTGATTTCGGAAAGCTTTAATTCTTTTTTTGTAAGAGATTTAATAAAGAACTTTTGCTTAACTCCGAGGGAATTGGTTATTATTAACCTGTTCTGAATAATTTCCCATTTATATGATTCGTTCAATTTGTTAAAATTGATATATTTCCCATCATTGGAGAATTTAACTAAAAAGTTTGGTTTTCCCTTTTTATATTTAATCCAATATCTTGTTGTAAGCTCATCGTTTGGTTTAGAGCAGGCACTTATGAAGATTATTAGTAATACTGCACTAAAAATAGTTAGTAATTTTTGTTTCATTTTGACACCATAATTCAATATTTTTTAAAAATATAATTCAAATTAATAAACAAATCTGTAAATAAAAAATTAATAAGTACTTTCTTTATAAAAAATTAATTTTATTTAGTTTTGTTTATCCTTTAGAAGGGTTTAATATGGAATTTAATTTAATAAATTTCATTATTGTCCGATAAAAATAAAATTTAGGGGCGGGGATAGAAATCCAGATAAGAGTAAGTTTGATAGTAAAGTTACTAATGCTTGTTATACAGAAAAGTGCAGTAAGAAAATGGGCATATACAAATTTGGTTTCAGTAGTCAGGTTCCATTTAATGACCTATATTGATTTATTCAAATTTTTTAAAACACCTGCTTCTGATTGGAATAATTTAACAAATAAAGCAGCCGAATAGTTGGCACTATTTGATTACTAATTAAGGGGAGCTTCCTTTTTGATTTATGAATTTCTTTCAATTTTTTCAATGATTTATTCATTAAATACTTTTATTTTTGATTTTAATCGGACAGTAATAAAAATAATTTAAAAAGTAATGCAGTTGACCGATATAATGTTTTGAGATTAGGATAAAATTCCGTATTTTTGTAATCCTATTAAATCGCGGGGTGGAGCAATTGGTAGCTCGTCGGGCTCATAACCCGAAGGTTACAGGTTCAAGTCCTGTCCCCGCTACGAAGAAATTTATGAAATCCTTGTAATTCGAAAGAGTTACAAGGATTTGTTATTTTTTAGCATATCCTCAGATTTATTAAAGTCTTCATATCTGTTAAATTATTACTTTTGAATTATTTACTTTATTGTGGTTTTTTTAATTATGTTTGAAAAGTAGAGTTTCGCTTTGTAAATATTATATTTGTCGTTCGGGTTTTTTGGTTTACTCTTTGCTCTTGGTTTAAAACTTTTTTAAGTTTTTTTTGAAAAAAGTGAAACGTTTTGGAGTTTTTTGTGTCTATACAATAAATAATGTTTCAATTCTTTGAGGAGGGTGAAAGATGAAACAATTACGAATTAACAATTACGAATTAAAAATTACGAATTAAAAATTACGAATTAAAAATTACGAATTAACAATTACGAATTAAATATTACGAATTAAATATTACGAATTAAAAATTACGAATTAAAAATTACGAATTAAAAATTACGAATTAAAAATTACGAATTAAAAATTACGTATTAAAAATTACGAATTAGGAATTATCTTCTTTTTATTTTCAGTATCCTTCCTAATTTGAAAATTTTGTATATAATGAATTAATGTTTATTTTAAAAAAACTATCTAAGTTGATTTATATTTTTGTTGAGATTAATAAATTTCAATTTAAGGTATTAGTCCTTATTTTTTTTGTTTTTATTTTGGACAAGTGTGATTGAAATTCATAGTTAAATATTTATTTTTGATATTTGATAGTAATTTTATTATATTATTTTTTAAGAAATGTACATCTTAAAATTATTGTAATTTTCAATGGCAAAAATAAATAAGAAATTTAAGTTATTCATAGATGAAGAGCTTTGTAAAGGTTGCAATATTTGTGTTGAGCTATGTAATTTGCATGTATTTGACATCTCCCCCAAAATTAATAATAAGGGATATTATATACCCGTTCCTGAGAGGATTGAGGATTGTAATGGGTGTCAGATTTGTGAGTTGAGTTGTCCGGAGCTTTCCTTGATTTTAGAAGAAATTAGGTTATGAATAATAAAGAATATTTAAAGGATTTTGCAGGAAAAACCTTATTTGTACAAGGGGACGAAGCTGCTGCATACGGAGCTTTATTTGCAGGATGTAATTTTTTTGCTGGTTACCCGATAACTCCTGCTTCTGAAGTTGCAGAACTTATGGCTAAGGAGTTGCCAAAAGTCGGAGGATTTTATATTCAGATGGAGGACGAAATTGCAAGTATGGGTGCTATTGTTGGTGCGGCTTGGACGGGTGGAAAGACTATGACTGCGACTTCCGGTCCCGGGTTCTCACTTATGCAGGAAAATATCGGATATGCTTGCATGACTGAAACTCCATGTGTTATTGTTGATGTTCAGCGTTCGGGACCCTCTACAGGTCAGGCAACAAAAGGTGCTCAGGGTGATATGATGCAGGCACGTTGGGGAACTCATGGTGACCATGAAATCATAGCATTGTGTCCGAATTCGATTCAGGAATCTTTTGACTTGATGGTTGAAGCATTCAATCTTTCTGAAAAATTTAGGAGTCCTGTAATTTTTCTAACTGACGGTGAAATTGGTCATATCAGGGAGAAGCTTGTTATACCAGAACTAAAGGATATATTTATTCAACCAAGAAGAATTTCTGAAAGCAAAGTCGATATTTTCGGTGGAGAAAGAATTCCTCCAATGATTGAGTTTGGGCAGGGACATAAGATTCATGTTACCGGTTCTACACATAAAAGTAACGGTATGAGAGATGTTTCGTCTCAGAATGTACATGATGTATTAATCAGAAGGATTTATGAGAAAATTGAGTTGAACAGAGATATTATTGTAAAATATGAAACTCATTTTACCGATGATATGGATTATCTGGTGATTTCTTATGGGGCATCAGCAAGACCTTCATTAGGTGCAGTTCATAGTCTGAGAAAGCAAGGCAAGAAAATAGGGATGTTGAGATTGATAACTATTTGGCCCTTTGCAGACAAAATAACAAGAGAACTTTGCAAAAAAGTTAAAAAAGTATTCGTACCGGAAATGAATCTTGGTCAAATTGCAAGAGAGGTAGAAAGATTTACATCAAATCCAGTTATTAAGATTTCAAAGATTGGTGGAGTTTCACATACTATTAATGAAATATCTGAAGAAATTATAAGTAATATTTGAGAAGAAAGATGACAAATCCAATTGAAATACATAAGCACAGACATTTGAAATATTTGAGAACTGAGATTCTGCCGACTGCATTTTGTTCAGGATGTGGATGCGGAACAATTCTGAATATCTTTGTTAATGTAATAGATGAAATGGGAATTGACCCAAATGATATTATTGCAGTTACAGGTATTGGTTGTTCATCATGGATACCTTCTCCATATCTTGCAGTTGACACGTTGCATACTACTCATGGTAGGGCAATTGCTTTTGCAACAGGTGTTAAAGTTATGAAACCTGAAAAGCATGTTGTGGTGATTGCTGGAGATGGTGATTTGTCGGGTATTGGTGGAAATCATCTTATTCATGCAGCAAGAAGAAATATTGATTTGAAAGTGTTTCTTGTGAATAATTTTATTTATGGAATGACTGGTGGTCAGGTGAGCCCGACAACTCCAAAAGAGACTAAAACAACAACTACTCCATACGGGAACAGCGAACAACCTTTTAAAATTACTGAACTTGTTGCAGCAGCAGGAGCTAATTATGCAGCGAGATGGACAACATATCATATTTTCAAATTAAAGAAAGCAATGAAAGAATCAATTGAGAAAAAGGGATTTTCTTTTATTGAAATTATATCGCAGTGTCCAACAAGTTATGGTAGGAAAATAGGTCAAAAGGAAGGAATTGACCAGTTAAATCATTTTAAAGCAAATTCAATTGATATTAAAAACAAAGAAAAATATTCGGAAGAAGATTTGGAAAATAAAATTGTTGTCGGCAAGTTTGTTGAAAGGAACAGACGAGAGTTTGTTGATGGGTTGAGAGAGATTAATAAGAAGTTGGCAGTTAGTAATTAACAGAAATAATAAATATTATTATCGAATTTGAGGCACAAATGAATATTAGGTTTTCTGGATTTGGAGGTCAGGGAGTAATATTGTCTGGAGTGATTCTCGGTTGGGCGGCTATTCTTGATGGAAAAAATGCGATTCAAACTCAGTCTTATGGAAGTTCCGCAAGGGGTGGTTCATGCAAATGCGACGTGATTGTACAGGATACTGATATTCATGAACTGGAGCCGGTTTCGATTGATATTTTGATATCATTTTCTCAACCCGCTTATGATAAGTTCAAAAAATCTCTTAATTCGGAAGGAATTTTATTTTATGACAGCGACATGGTTTTGGAAACAGTTGACTCGAAAAATAAATTCGGAATTCCATCTACTGATATTGCTTTCAAAAATTTTGGGCAAAAAATTATGGCAAATATTGTAATGCTTGGATATCTGATATCAAAGACAAAAATTGCA
>RCNQ01000158.1 GCA_003731675.1 Bacteroidetes/Chlorobi group bacterium ChocPot_Mid | reverse complement strand
TAAATTATGTTGGACCAGGGACAATTGAATTTCTTGTTGATGAAAATAAAAATTTTTATTTCATGGAAATGAATACACGTATTCAGGTGGAACATCCTGTTACTGAAGAGTCATTGATTATTGACCTTATTAAGGAACAAATAATGGTAGCATCAGGGGAAAGATTAAGTCTTAAAGAATCTGAGCCTAAATTACATGCTATTGAGTGTAGAATAAATGCTGAAGACCCATTGAATAATTTTATTCCATCTCCGGGCAGAATATCAAGTTTGCATTTTCCCGGGGGGCATGGAGTCAGGATTGATTCGCATATCTATCAGGAATATGTGGTTCTCCCCTATTATGACTCACTTTTAGCGAAATTGATTACTTTTGCTCCAAGGCGTGATGAAGCTATTGCAAAAATGAGAAGAGCATTAGATGAGTTTGTGATTGAAGGGATTAAGACTACAATACCTTTTCATAAAAAAATGATGCAAAACCCAGACTTTATTGCAGGTAATATTGACACAAAATATTTGGAAAGAGTTAATTGGTTAGAAATGTAATTTTTTGTAATTTTAATTTTATAAATGTAAATATTTAATTTTTTTATATATAGATGGAGATAAAATGAATTTCCCAAATGATTTAAAGTATACTGAAGACCATGAATGGTTGAGAGTTAATGGTAATATCGGAACAGTTGGAATTACAGACCATGCCCAAGGAGAATTGGGTGATGTTGTATTTGTTGATATTGATGAAGGTAAGCTCAATGTATCAGCAGGAGAAGCTTTCGGGACAATAGAAGCTGTAAAAACAGTAGCTGACATGTTAGCCCCTGTCAGCGGTAAAATAGTTGAAATAAACAAGTCAATCAATGACAATCCTGAGATTGTTAATAATGACCCTTACGGAGAAGGTTGGATGGTAAAAATAGAGATGTCTGACCCATCAGAAGTAAACAAGTTAATGGATGTTGATGCATATAAACAATTAATCGGACAGTAATACTTGTTTTTTTAATGAAATTATAAGGCAGGAGATACAAACCTGCCTTTTTTTATTGTTATTACAATGAAATTCGATAATTTTCGATTATTAATTATGTAAAATTTATTTTGATTTTTATAGGTGAAAAAATGTACAAGAGATTATTGATAATTGTTATCGTTTTTTTAATTAATATAGTCTTTTCTGATTATTCTTTCTCACAATACCAACAGTATTATGATGTGTTACCTGATATTGCAAATTGCACAACTGGGACATTAAAGCAAAGTGAAAAGACTAAAATGTTGGAGTATCTTAATAAGATAAGGGACCTTCATAAATTACCAAGATTTGAGTATGATGAAAGTTTTCAGGATGAAGCAATGGAAATTTCGTTAATTTCTGTTGCTAATGCTACACTTAGTCATACTCCTGATGCAAGTTATTATTGCTATTCACAGACGGGATACAATGGAGGAATCAGTTCAAATCTTTATCTTGGCAGTTCATCTTATCCTTCAGAACAGTCAGTAATTGCATGGATGAATGATAGAAATCAGATTGAATTAGGGCATAGAAGATGGATAGTTGACCCATTTGTGAAAAAAATCGCATTCGGAAGAGTTGACGGTCCATCAAAAGTCGGAGGTAATTTGTATTGTGGTATGTCTTATTATTACGATTCAAAGACATTGCAGAATTTGAATTCCTTGCAAAATGATTTTGTTGCTGTGCCTTATGGTGATTATCCTCCAAGTTTGTGGGATTTCGGATGGTCGGTCTTATCGTTTACAGTAATTGCAGATAAATCAAGTCGTTGGGCTAATAATAGCGACAAAGTTAAATATGCAAGCACACTGAATGGTAATCCAGTCAATGAAGCTTATGTCGAAGTTGAAGATGAATCCGGAAATATCCAAAGATTTGGAAAAGATGCCGGTCTTGGTTGGGCTTATGATGGATATGGAGTTCCTAATTATTGCTATTGGCAAATGCACGGGCTTGCACAACAGAAGGTTTATAAAGTAAGGATTTTTGATGTTCTGGTTAACGGACAAAAGAAAAATTTCAGTTATCAGTTTGCTTTCCGTGACCCATTTATTTCTAAACCTGGCATTTGTGTTTTATCACAACCACAGAATAATGCAACTGATGTTAACCCTAATATAACATTTCAATGGGGAACATCTCAGGGTGCTGATTACTATCTTTTACAAGTTTCGAAATCAACTGATTTCAGTGAATCAAATATTGTTTTTCAAAAAACCGATATAAGCGGAACAAGCTGGTCGGTATCAGGTGTATTAGAACCAATGAAAAAATATTATTGGAGAGTTGCAGGAAAAAATGATGCAGGAACAGGTGACTGGTCACAAATTTGGAATTTTACAACAACTACTGCACCCGACCCTCCGACTTTAGCCGGACCAGCTAATAATGCGACAAATGTTTCAATGACACCTACTTTGACATGGAATGCAGCACCAAAAGCTGATAAATATCAACTGGTAATTTCTACATCTGATATATTTGCAACAACAGTTTTAGATAAAGATGACATTACTGGAACGTCTTATACTTTAGCCAAAGATATACTAAGTAACAGCACTCAATATTTTTGGAAGGTTCGCTCAATCTCAAATATTAGTGGTCCAAGTACTTGGTCACCTACATGGAATTTCACAACCGCAGCAGCAGCACCTGGTAAGCCAAATTTGCTTTCGCCACCAAGAGGAGCAACAGGAGTTAGTGCTAAAGTTGAATTGATATGGGAGGCAGTCGAAGGAGCAACATCTTATAATCTTCAGGTAGCTTCAAGCAATCTTTATAATGATTGGGAAATGGTTGTTAATGAGTCAGGATTAACTTCACCATCTTACAAAATGCCAGCCGGAAAACTTGAGCTTTTAACACAATATTATTGGAGAGTTGCATCAGTAGGACCTGGTGGTACAAGTGACTGGTCTTCAAATGGCAGATTTACCGTTGGAGACGCATCACCTGTTGAAGAAGACAATTTTATGGATAATACAGTCTCAATTTACCCTAATCCTGTTAATCAAAATGCAACCTTGGAAGTTTGGGTTAAGAACAGGGAATATTTGTCATTGAAAATTTATAATGCCCTTGGAGAAACAGTTGCTTCAGTATTTGACGGAGTAGTAGAACCTGCAGTTCATCTGCTTAGCTGGGATGTCAGCTCATTGCCAAGTGGAATTTATTATTACCAGTTAATCGGAACAAAGACAAATCAAAGTGGGAAGTTTAATATAATTAAGTAAATTCTGAATGGGGCATTTTAATATGCCCCACTAAATTTTAAAATAATAATTTAACGTCCTGATGAATATAATTGACTCTCTAAATGCATTAAGGCGAGATTACGGTAAGCAAAAATTTGATGAATATACTGCTTTAGATAATCCTTTCGAGCAATTTTCATTGTGGTTTGATGAAGCGATTAAGGCAGGTTTTCTTGATGTTAATGCAATGACACTGGCAACAGCAGATAAAAAAGGAAAACCATCAGCAAGAATTGTACTTTTAAAAAATTACAATGAGAACGGCTTTGTCTTTTTTACAAATTATGAAAGTCGCAAAGGGCAGGAATTGGCAGAAAATCCAAATGCTTCATTACTGTTTTTTTGGGATAAGCTTGAAAGACAAGTAAGAATTGAAGGCAGAACAGAGAAAATAACTGAAGAAGAATCTTTTGAATATTTTAAAACACGTGATTATTTGAGTCGTTTGGGTGCATGGGCTTCAGAGCAAAGTAAACCTTTATCCAGCAGATTTAAGCTAATGAGGAAAGTAGTTGGGTATATGTCAAAATTTTCCAATGATGTACCTTTACCGCCATTTTGGGGTGGTTATCGTTTAATTCCCGATGTTTATGAATTCTGGCAAGGCAGAAAGAGTCGTTTGCACGATAGAATTCGATATTTCAAAGATGGGGATATTTGGAGGAAAGAAAGATTGTATCCTTAATTCAACCTTCGGCAGTGCTTAAGGTGCAATCGGATTAGGTTCGGGTTTTAAAAATTGTGAAGATTCCTAAAATGAAAAAGATAATATTAGCTCCCCAACCAGCAAGCATAGGTTCTATTTCAGTTGCTAAGCCCAAAGTCTGTGAAATTTTTGTGAATACAAGGTACAAAAATGATATTACTAAAGCAGCACCTATTTGAACAGCTAATCCTCCTTTACGCCTAACTGATGCAAAAGGTACACCAAACAAGACAACAATGAAATTAGCAAAAGGAAAGGCAAAATTTCCATAGTATTCAATCATTTGTTGTCGGACATCTTTACCTCCTTGTTTCAGGATGTCAATGTATTCTTTCAATTCATTGTAGTTCATTTCTTCAGGGGACCTTTTTAACTGGGAAATTCTTTCATGAGATATACTTATATGTGAGTTCAGCGAATCAAATGGTTGCATCGTGATTTTTTCTTTACTGAAATCTCTAATTAGTCCTGCTAATAATATCCAATCGGAATTAACCGAATCCCAAATGATTTTTCTGGCTTCAATTCTCTTTAATAATCTGGGTGATTTTTCGGAGCTATAGGTTTCTATCGTAGTTTTGTTACCTGTTCTTGTTTCTGAATCATAGTACTGTATTATAACATTTGTTGTCGGATTATCTCTAAAATATAAATTGAAGATTGGACCACCACTAATTCGCTTATACAAGTATTTCTCTTCAATCTGAAATTTATTTTGCAAAGATTTAGGTACAATCCAGCCATTGAAATAGAGCTGTCCGAAACTTAGAATGATACTGAAAGTTGCTAATGGTAACATAATCCTGTAAAGACTAATACCACCTGTTTTAATCGCTGTGATTTCATTTTGTGTGGATAATCTTCCAATTGTGAACAATGTTGATACGAGTAAGGCAACAGGTGTAAGTATTTTTAATATTTCAGGTAAATAATAGATATAATATAATGCTATAATGTCCCATCGGACATTCTTATCAAGAAAATTATCAAGAGTTTCGAGGTAATTCACAATTAAAAAAATCAATGTCAACGCTACCATCGAAAAGAGAAAAGTCAATGAAAGTTGTTTTAATATATATCTGTCTAATAGACCCATTAGACTTTCTTTCTCATAATAATTGCTGTAAAAATTGAAATATACAACATAAGTCCACCTGTAATAAACAGACCTGTTAATAACCTTCTGATATTCATTATACCTATCCAGATAATAATATCCTTCAGGAACCACCAAAGAGCAAATATTATCAGAGAAGTTATAAAAATACTTATCAATATTAATATTAAAATAAAAATGGTAACTGCTATTTTGTATTTTGCCATTGTTAAAGGTTTGGTCTCTTCATCTCCCAATATCAATCTGTCTGATACTTTATCTGGCAAATTAAAATAGTTATATCTAACTGCAAAATAATGTATCAAAATTATCATAATAAGTATTAATGAGGCAATGAAATAGAAAAAAGTGAACAAATTTTGTTTTACGGAAAGGAAAATTATGAGGAAATCCTTTTTGTATTTTATTTCAATGATATTTTTATTTTTTTGTAGTTTTTTTGTGATATTTTTAATTTCTTTCAGATTGAAGTAATTTTCAAGTAATGTAAAATTAATCAATGGAGGAAAAGGATTTACAGTTAATAAATCTTTTGAAAATGAAGGATGAGTTTTAAAGAATTCAAATTCTGCCTGTTCTGATGAAATATATTCGATTGTATTGATTTTTGGATTACTTTGTAGTTTCCTGATGATTGATTTTATCTCAGATTCTTCGGTATTGTCATTAAGAACAATAGATATTTTTGTTTTATCAGCCATTTGCTTAATTTCATTACGAATATAATAATAAAATTCTGAGATGGCTGACATGAACAGTCCTGTTAATAAAATCGCTGTAAAGACTTTCCAAAAAGTAACTTTTCTTTCCTGAAACAGGATTCTTAGTATTTCCTTCATTAGCTTTTTACAATAAATTTATTGGATAACAAATAATTAAAACACAAAATTATCTTACTTTTTACAAATAATGATAATTTATTTGAAATTTTAGTGTAAAATTTAATATTTACAAACAGAACCTATAATTTATCAGCAATAGCTTGTGCTAATTCGTAAGTCTTGTTTGAGCCACCCATATCATAAGTTCTGATTTTGCCTTCATTGATGACTTGAGCAGTTGCATTTTCGAGTCTTCCTGCCATTTCTTTTTCTCCGAGCCAATCAAGCATCATTTTAGCGGCAAGAATAGTTGCAATTGGGTTAACTTTATTTTGACCAAAGTATTTAGGAGCCGACCCATGTGTTGGTTCGAAAACAGCAAGTTTTTCACCAATATTTCCTGAACATCCGAAACCAAGACCACCAACCATTTGTGCGCATAAATCTGAAATTATATCTCCATAAAGATTTGGGGCGACCAAAACATCATAATTCATTGGATTTTTCAATAGCCACATAGTCATTGCATCAATGTTTGCATCATCTGTCTGAATTGTCGGATAGTCTTTTGCAACTTCCTTATAAGTTTCAAAGAACAGTCCATCAGTTGCTCTTACAACATTGGCTTTATGTACAACAGTTACTTTTTTTCGGTTGTGTTTTACTGCAAAGTCGAAAGCGGCTCTGATAATACGTTCACATCCCAACTTAGTATTGATTTTACAAGATATTGCATAGTCTTCACCTGATAAGTCTTTGAATTTAGCAAATGGTTTTGACAACTTTGTAAGAACATCAGATAATTCCTTAGGTACGGTATTGAATTCAACACCGGAGTAAAGGTCTTCAGTGTTTTCTCGAAACATAACGATATCAATATCATCTCTAAAGTTCAATGGATTTCCGGGATAAGCTTTCGTAGGTCTTAAGCAGATGTACAAATCAAATAATTGTCTCATTCTGACAATGGGTGAACGATAAATAAGACCTTTTCCCTTTAGTGCAGGAATTAATTCTGCTTCAGCTGCTTTTACCGGTTTAGAAGTAATAGCACCGAACATAGCAGCATCAACGTTGTTTAAAAGGTCAATTGTTCTTTGTGGAAGTGCGTCACCTTCTTTGCACCAGAATTCCCACCCTATATCGCCATGTATATATTCAGCATTTAATTCTAATTTGTCAAGAACAATCTTTGTTGCATCGAGAACTTCAATTCCAACTCCATCACCAGGTAACCAAGCAATTTTGTATTTCTTCATAATAGTTCCTAAAATATTGAATAACTAATTACATAAAAATGCAATATAGTAAAAATTTATTTTATAAAAATTCAATTTTTTAAAGGAGTATTACTTAAAATTCCAGATTTATCCCGATACTTGGAAGTATTCCTAAACTTGCTCCATATTCAGGAGCGTTTAATCTTGGATTCCAACGAATTTGTGATACATTTTTTCTGCCATAAATATTTTGAATGTCAATATATGTTGTCAGAGCCATTTTTGAAAAATTCCATTTTTTATCAACTCTCAAATCAAGAGCATGAAAGAATGGTAATCTTTCACCTTCATTATATTTTGAATAATCAAGCTTTCCATTTGTTAAATAAGGTGTTGTAGGCAACCCTGTTGATGCTCTGAATTTAGTTGCTACTTCCCAATCATAGTTAAATTTATAACCTAAGGATAAATTAAAAATAAAGCGAGAATCATAAGTACCTACTCGTTCAATACCATCAAGTGAAGTAAATTTTGTGTCGCTGTAAGTAATACTAAGCAATCCATAAAGAGGAATATCACTAAGTTTTTTTTGAATAAATAGTTCAGCACCTCTTGAGTAACCCTTAGCAGTCATTGAAAGTGGCTCAAGACCATAGGGTATATCATTATTAATATCATCAAAACCTGCAGGTGCTAAAACAGCTTGAGGTCTCCAGACTCTACCAGGATAATTTGAATACCACTTATAATAAACCTCAAGCTGAACTTTCAAATCTTCCATAGGTGTATGGTCGTAACCCATAACTAATTGGTCTGCCTGAATTGCCTTCATTGGTTCAGTACTCCCCCCTACTAGCCAAATAAAGCTTGGTGCCTGATAATATCTACCAGCACTAAATGTAATTGCAGATACATCATTTAATTGATAAATCACTGACAACCTGGGAGAAAAGTAAAATTTCGGTTCAGTCATATCATAATAATCTAACCTGCCACCTAATGTAACCTTGTGGTTTCCAATAGCTGTTGTTAAACTGAGGTAACTTGAATTTTTTAATGATGTAAATGAGGTATCAACTTTTAATTCCTGTGGAATCCCATTGTTATCTGTTCTGATATAACCGGGAATATTTATGTCATAAGTTAATTTTGAGGCATATTTAATTTGATTACCCAGCATAATATCCATTTCGGTATTTATTTTGAATTCAAAATCAGTTTTTAAGCTTGTTTCTCCTTCGTCTGAAAGGTTTTTGAAGATTTCAACGAGATTAGAATCTTTTTGTGAAGTATTGAAAGTTGTAAATGTTCTACCTAAAGTAAATCTGCCAAACCCATCTTTGAATAAGGTTTGCCATGTAAACCCAGAAAAGTATTGATTTTGATTAGGTACTTGCACTCTGCTGTTCCCGTATCTGTCATCCAATGTTTCATTATTTAATGATACAGTGTTTAATGCTCCGATTCCCAAGAATGACAAGGAATTATTTGAATTAATGTCATAGTGAATTTTTGTTTGAAAATCCCAGTATTCTGGTATGAAAGAAAATCCTGCAGCTTTAAAAATTAAGTCGAGATAACTTCTTCTTGCACTGAACAGAAATGAACCGCTATTTCCAACAGGTCCTTCCAAACCCAAACCAAATCCTGTTGCTGATAAGTTCACTTTCCCACCAAACATATCTTCATTACCGTTACGTAGTTGAATATTTGTCAGAGAAGACACTTTGTTACCATATTTTGAACCAAAACCACCTGAAGAAAAGCTTACATCTCTTACAAAATCTATATTGATAATTGACAGAGGTCCACCTGTAGCTCCTTGTGAGCCAAAATGATTAATATTAGGAATTTCAATATTATCAACAACAAATAAATTTTCGAAAGGTGCTCCACCTCGAACAATTAAGTCATTACGTCCTGCTGAAGTAACAGCAACCCCCGGAAGTAAAGCAGTTGCTCTGATAACGTCTTCCTGAGCACCTGGGGATCTTCTTATGTCTTCGTAACTTAATGATTGAGTACTTGTAACAGTCTCAGCATTCTTAATGAAATAACTTGCTCTGACTTCTGCTCCCTGAAGTTCAATAACTTTATCAACCAGCTGAATTTCTAATTTCCTTGGCATTGCTGAATTTACCATAACATCAGTCTGTACGTATTTTTCAAATCCAATACCTGTAAATTGGACAGAGTATGTACCATTTGGAATGTTATTAATTTGAAATTTTCCTTTGCTATCAGTAAAAGCTCCAAAATTTGTATTTAGAACTCTGACAGTAATACTTTGTAAAGGTTGTTGAGTGGTTTTGCTGATAACTGAACCACTAATGGTACCTTTATTTGTAGAGGATTGTTCTTCCTGACTTAATAAATAATTGAAATATAATAGACTTAACAGTACAATTAATAATAATTTTTTCATTTTTTACTCATAATTTAGCTTCAACAAAATTTTAAAGGGGTATAAACGAAAAGTTCTTTTACTAATTGTGAATGGATTTTCATAAATTTTATAAATTACATTATGGACTTTGTAATGGAAATAAAAATATAAGACTTGACTAAAATAAAAAAATTGAAGAATTTATTTAATTTCAACCTTAATACTTCCTTGTCTTGGATAAGTAATTTCATTATTTTTTGTTTTACTTTTTACAATAAATTCGAATTCATCATTATTCCCTATTACATTTTGTGAAAGAGAAAACTCAATAATTTCATCCATAGCAAATTCCAGAAGATTCAGATTTATTATATTATCAGAATTCAATTTGAAATTATCACAATTAATAATTACAGAAAATTTCACTGGATTAATAAATCTAAATTCAATTGAATCACCACTTTGTAATTTATGAGTTAAATCACATCTGAAAAAGAGTTTATTATTACCAGAAGCGAACCAAACCCTGTGCAAAATTTCACCGACCTGATGCATAGCTGAACCCGATGATGAAGCATCAAAGTATCCTGCATCAATCCATTTTTCTGAATCGGATATTTTGCCGTCAATTATGGGTAATACCTCTCCTCTTTGCTGTACAACAGATGGTTTGAAAGATTTTGAACCAATGGGCATCAAAACTTCAGGAGGAACATCAAGTTTTAACAATTTATAAATATTTTCAATATGCCACCTGAACATGACATCGAAATCAGCTTTGTTTTCTGCTTGATGTTCATCACCATACCACCAAAACCAGTCTGAACCTTCAGCAATATAGATTTCGTTCATCACTTTATCAAGTAATTCGGAAGAAATTTTATCTTTCATTTCATCAATCGTATTTCTTGCTTTTGCAAGCATAGTCCATGCAGTTAAT
>RCNQ01000157.1 GCA_003731675.1 Bacteroidetes/Chlorobi group bacterium ChocPot_Mid | reverse complement strand
TACTGACTTAAATAATCTGCCAGCTATTGCGTCAATTTTGAATAATACTGCAAATGTACTTTTAGACCAAGGTAAACTTGATGAATCATTGAATATGTGCAATCAATCGTTGGATATTAAGAAAAAAATCAATAATAAAATAGGTATCGCTCTATCACTCAATATTATTGGTGAGATATACGAAAAAAAGGAAAATTATCCCGAAGCTTTAAATTACTATAACCAATCGTTAAAAATCAAAGAAGAAATCAACCATACAAGTGGTGCAATATTTACAACAGATTGTATTGGAAGGATTTATTACAAACAAAATGATTTGAGAAATGCTGAGCTAACATTTCTTAGAGCAGTTGAATTAGGCAAAATCAACAAAATCCCAACCAAGACATCTCATTATTTCTTATCAGAAATATATAAACAAAAAAAGGACTTTGAACAATCACTTTATCACCTGAAAAAGTTTGGCGAAACTGAAGATACAGTAATTGGTTCTGAAAAGATTAACGAAATCAACGGACTATTAGCTAATTACGAAAATCTGAAGAAAGATGAGGAAATAACAAGCTTATCTGAAACCAATAAATTACAGCAACAACAAATCCGCGAAAGGACGATTTTTATTATAGCCCTTACACTTCTTGTATCTGTACTTATTGTTATGTTTATTGCTATTTACCGTTATTCTAAACAAGTTGAGCGTTCAAAAGAGGAATTATCAACATCAAATCAAAAACTGACAGAAGCCCTTAATGATTTACATACAGAAATCGAGAACAGGAAAAAAGTTGAAAAAGATTTACTGATTACTCAGGAAAAACTTGCATTATCGTTAGAACAGGCAAAAGGACTGAATGAATTGAAAACAAGATTCATTTCAATGATTTCACATGAATACAGAAATCCTTTAACTGTAATAATGAATGCGACTGAGTTACTTCCAATATTCAACAGACTGAAAAATTCTGAACAACATGAGAAATATTTGCTGATGATACGTCAGCAAGTTGATGTAATGGTCAAACTTCTTAATGATGTGCTGATTATAGGAAAGACAGGTTCAGCTGAATTAAAACCTAATCCGATGAAAATGCCTTTGATTGATGTCTGTAAAGATGTTATAACAAATACAAGCTTTATTGATGAGAACAAGCATAATTTCTTGCTAAATGCCTCTCCTGATATAGGTTTGATAACTACAGACATTCAATATTTGAATAATATTTTATCAAATCTTTTATTGAATTCAGTCAAATATTCCCCTTATGGTACAGATATCGAAATTGATATATCCGAAAAAGACGATAATTACATAATTTTAATAAAGGATAAGGGAATAGGAATACCTGACAATGATAAACCTTATGTATTCGAACCATTCCACAGAGGAAGCAATATAGGAATAATCCCAGGAAATGGGTTAGGTCTGGGTATCGCTAAGATGTTTCTGGAAGTGCTTGGAGGAACAATAGAATTTGATTCTAAAGAAAATTTTGGAACTACTTTCTATATTACAATTCCTAAATCCATATAATATAGAATCTACCTAATAAATCTAATTTTTTACTAAGGTAAATATAGTTTTTTATTTATCCTCAACTTTTTGTTAATTTTAATGTTTTTTAAGATGTTAAAATTATAATTTGATAATAAAATGTCCAAAAAGCGAACAAAAAAATTGCAAGAACCAGAAATAAAGACAATTTCTGAGAAAAAAATATTACCAGTAAAGCAATATAGTAGAAACGACTTAATAATGATTGCCGTATTCTCTTTAGTAATTATTTTAGCAGGTTATTTTTTGTATGAACCTACTTTAAAATATGACCTGGTATATTGCGATGACAATATATTCCTTCAAGATTTTTATCCATTAAATAAAAATCCGGAAAATATCAAAGAAGTCTTCAAAAAGACAATGGGTACAAGTTATTATCGCCCTATACTAAATGTTTCAATTATTATGGATACACAATGGTCATTAAAAAATCAATTTCCTGGACAAAATCCCGATAATATTGACCCAAGGAGTATAACACCTGATATTTTCCATCGGACGAACCTTATTTTTCATTTACTTGCTTCATTTTTGGTATTTATTTTCCTACTTAAACTGGGATATCCGATAATAACCTCATTTTTATTCGGATTGATTGTAACAGTTCATCCTGTTCTAACCCCGGCGGCATCTTGGATATCAGGCAGAAACGATTCAATGATTACCGTATTCATATTGCTGTCCTTTATTGCAATGGTATTTTATTTTGAAAGAAAAGGGATATGGAAAGCAATAGCTTATATTCTGCATATATTATTTTTTGGGCTGTCATTGTTTACTAAGGAAATAGCGGCATTTTTCCCCTTCATTGTATTTGCATATTTATATTTTGTTTACAAACCAACACCTAAAGGAAAAGCAGCCGAGGGAAGGACATCTTATGATAAATTATCATTCGGAGAAAAATTTAAGAGGATACTGTCTTCTCAGTATATAGCATTGATTGCCGGTCAATTTTTTATGGGATTGATTTGGTATATTATGAGGTTAAAAGCCATTGAAGGTATTCAAAATCCTGATACGATCGGACTTGTTGCTCTTCCTGATAATGCTTTGAGTGTACCGGCACTTGTAGGAAAGTTTTTTCTTCCTATAAAAATGATAGCACTATCGAGTTATGAATGGTTTACGATAACTACCGGATTTGTTTTTATTGCAATCATTATATTGCTATTTGTTTATATAAAAAATCTCGATAAAGATAAATCATGGTTCGGTCTTATTTGGTTTGGATTGTTGCTCTTCCCTACCCTTCTTATTAGGATAGTTTATGTAGAAGATTTCTTTGATTATGCAGAGCATCGTGCTTATCTTGTGATGATAGGATTAATAATTTTTATTATTGAAGTCTTAAAATCGTATAACGTAGATTTTAAAAAACCAATCCCAATAGCAGTAATGGTAATAATAATATTATTGTTTGGCTACAAATCTTATGGGTATAGAGAAGAATTTATGAACAGAAAAACTTTTTGGAGTCATATGGTTGAAATGTATCCATATAAATCAAGAGGATATCTCGACCTTGGCAAAGCATATCTGGTAGAAGATTCATTGGATAAAGCCGAAGAACTTTATCATAAAGGAATAGAAAGAAATCCTGATAACAGGAATCTTTACATTGACCTATCGGCTGTATATTTAAAAAAGACCGATTACCCGAAAGCTGAACAATATGCAAAAAAAGCACTTTCAATTGAACCAAATAATGTCATAGCATTTTACAATCTTGGAAAAGCATATTTTGCACAGGGAAAACTGGAAGAGTCCAAACAAGCATTTCTCAATGCCTGCAAAATACCTAAATTTGCTGACTGGTTCAAAGACCTTGGTGATGTTTATTATCGCTTGAATGATTTACCAATGGCAATTCAAGCTTATCAGAAAGCAATTTCAGGAAATCCAAGGAATTATTTTGCATATAATAATATGGGATTAGCTTATGCGATTTTAAATAAGTATGAAGAAGCACGTCAATGTTGGACCAATGCAGTAAATATCAACCCAAAGATGTACGAAGCATACTATAATCTTATCAGAGTAGCAATTCTTGTTGACAAGGACTTAGCAAAAGCACAACAGATTGTAATGATTTTGAAACAGCATGGTGGTCAGGTTCCTGATGATATAGCCACTGTATTGAAAAGCAACGGAATTTCTTATTAAAATGATATTACCAGATGATATTTAATATCAACAAGAAAAATTTTGGGAAAAAACTCACAGCAATAATAGTTGTTTTGTTGATAAATAATTTTTTATACTCACAAAATGCTGATTCAATACGAAAAAAAATACAATTGAATTCAGAAAAGTTTAAGTATATGCTGGAAACAATTTTTGACAATTATGTTGATAGTGTAGATTTAGATAAAATCAGTGAGCAATCCTTTAAAACCTTATTAAACAGCTTAGACAAAAATTCTTATTACTTCAACAAAGAACAGCTTTATAATCGACAGATTACAGCTCAAGGTTATGAAGTTGGTGTCGGAATTGATATAAGAGTAATTGACCAAAATGTTTTTGTTTATTCAGTTGTCGAGAAAAGCCCTGCAGATTTGAAGGGTATCAAGCCTTATGATAAAATACTTGAAATTGATTCAACAAATTTACAAGGAAAAGATTTTGGATACATTTTAACCTTGCTTAAAGGAGAAAAAAATTCCTCTGTTAAATTAAAAATCGAAAAAGCTTTTTCCGGAGAATTGCAAGAAATTAATCTTATTAGAGATGATGTTCCTGTATCATCTATAAATGTATCATTAATACTCCCAAATACCAAAATAATTTATATCAGTTCAAGAAATTTCTCAAAAATATCTCATTCGGAATTTAGAAAGATTATCGAGAAATACAAGAAACAAAAAATTAAAGGAATAATATTTGACTTACGGGATAACCCCGGCGGCTACCTTGACCAGGTAAGTGCTATTATTGATGATTTGTTAGATTCCGGGAAAACCATCTGGTACACAAACGCAAGGAATGATGCATATAAACAAAAATTATTAACTTCAGGTGGTGGCATTTGTGAGACAACACCTTTAATCATTATTATGAACAAGAAGTCTGCATCTGCCTGCGAATTATTTGCAGGAGTCGTGCAAGATTACGATAGAGGATTTGTTATCGGGCAACGTTCTTTTGGTAAAGGAAGTATTCAACTTCTATGGAATATGATTGATAGCACTGGCTTTCAGGTATCAGTGGCAGAATACTTCACTCCTTTGGGCAGAAAAATTGATATTAAGAACATAGATAGTATCACAATAGACCCCACAGCAAAACTCAATCTTGATGATACTACTTTTTCAAAAATCAATGAAATAGTAAATCAAGTAGGAATAGGAAGTAAGCTTCCGGTTTATCATTCATCACATGGAAGAACCTTACTCGGAGGTGGAGGTATCTTCCCTGATTTTACAATGGAAGAAGAACATTATACTTTGTTAACATCAATTTTATTGCAGAGAAATATTATATTTGAATATGTTTATGAATATTTGTCAACTAATAAAAATTTGATTGAGAAGCAATATCAATTAAATGCTGATAAATTTATCAATGATTTTGATGTAACTGATAAGATGCTTTTCAATCTGAAAAATATTAGTTACAAAAAAAATATATGGAATGAAGAAATGTTTCTTACAGATAAAGAAAAAATCAAGTATTTCGTTAAAGCTGAAATTGCGAGAATAATTTTTGGAAGTAATGCTTATTATAGTATTTTAATCACTAATGATAAATGGATCCAGAAAGCTATCGAGATTTTTCCTGAATCCACAATTATATATAAATAAAATGAAAGGATAAATATGAATAAATCAAAATCAATTATACTTTGGATAATTTCTCTGATATTAATGATTTTTGTTGTTGTATATCAGAAAACCACAGGACCAACATACCCCAAAAAGGGAAGCAAAGAAATATATGGAATTGATATAAATTACAGTTTACCGAAAAGTAATGACGGTTCTTATACAGTTAAGGTTTTTGTTCTTGACAAAACAGCTGAATTACACGGAACTTACAAAATGAGGAGATTTAAAAGTCATGATGACTGGTCTGAACATGATTTGCTGAGGAACGGAGATACACTTTCGTTCATCATACCACATCAGCCAGCCGCAGGAAAAGTAATGTATCAACTGTTTTTAGCTAAAGAAAACCAAGCTCATATACCTTTAACTGAAAAACCAATTGTATTGCGTTTCCGTGACAGTGTACCTGCTGTTGTAATTGTGTTCCATCTGATATTTATATTTGCTACAATTATTTTTTCAATAAGGACAGGTTTTGAAGCATATTACAGAGGTGATAAAGTAAAAATCTATTCCATAATAACCATAATTGCTTTGATTTTGGGAGGCTTTGTTTTTGGACCATTAATGCAAAAATTTGCCTTTGGTGAATATTGGACCGGCTGGCCTATGAAAGGATTATTTCATATAGCAGATTTAACAGATACAAAAACCTTCATTGCTTTGATATTCTGGTTGATTGGTCTTTGGGCAGCATATAAAAAGCCAGAAACACGCAAATGGCAAATTACAGCAAGCATTGTTTTACTGGTAGTTTATTTGATTCCACATAGTTTATTAGGTTCGGAACTTGATTATACTAAAATTGAAAAGAACAAAATTGAAAAGACAAAATAATGGATACAATTAAAGCCATAATGTCGAGAAGGAGCATCAGAAAATTTACTAATCAGGATGTTTCTGAAAATGATTTAAAGATACTGCTGGAGGCGGCAATGCAAGCTCCTTCAGCAGGTAATCAACAGCCCTGGCATTTTTTAGTTATCAAAAGAAGAGATATTCTTACAGAAATACAAAAATTTCATCCATATTCTTCGATGTTAAGTGAAGCATCTCTTGCAATTTTAATCTGTGGGGACTCTTTATTGGAAAAATACAAAAATTATTGGGTGATAGATTGCTCTAATGCCGCTGAAAATCTACTTCTTGCGGCTCATTCGATTGGATTGGGTGCTGTTTGGCTCGGGATACATCCAAGAGAGGAAAGAATAAATCCAATGAAAAAACTTTTTTCTTTGCCGGATAATATTTTTCCTCATTCATTGATTGCAATTGGTTATCCTGCTGAAACAAAGAAACCTGAATATAGATATAAACCTGAACGAATTCACTTTGATAAATGGTAAAGAAACGGAGAAAAAAATGAAAAAATCTATTGGACAACAGACTCTTGTTTATCCTCATCCGGTATTCATAATAGGCACTTATGATATAAAAAATATGCCTAATATTATGGCTGTTTCCTGGGGAGGTATATGTTGCAGTAAACCACCATGTGTGGCAATATCTCTTAGAAAAGCAACTTATACTTATAATAACATAATGCTCAATAAAGCTTATACTGTAAATATACCATCAGAAAATTTCGTGAAAGAAGCCGATTATGTCGGTATAGTTTCTGGTAGGGATGTTAACAAATTCGAATCAACTGGTTTAACTCCTGTAAAAAGCACTTCTGTTAATGCACCTTATGTGGAAGAATTTCCATTGACATTATGCTGCCAGTTACTAAAAACAGTCGAAATTGGTTTGCACACACAATTCATCGGAGAAATAATGGATGTGTTGGTTGATGAAAATTGTCTTGATGAAAAGGGCAAACCGAATATTGATTTAATTAAGCCATTTTGCTATGACTCTGCAACAAAAAATTATTATTCAATAGGTAGTCCTTTGATAAAGGGATTTTCAATTAAAGAATTCAAGAGTAAAAAATGAATTTTGAAGGAAGTATTTTAACAGCTTTTTTATTGACTACATTTGCAGGTCTTTCAACAGGTATTGGAAGTGCATTAGCATTCTTTACAAAACGTACCAATAAATCTTTTTTGGCAATATCTCTTGGCTTTTCAGCAGGAGTTATGATTTATGTTTCTTTTGTAGAAATTTTCTCAAAAGCAAAATTAGCTTTGAATACTGTTTACAGTGATTTTTATGCCACATTGTTAACTGTTGCAGGTTTCTTTTCAGGAATTATGATAATTCTGATAATTGATAAATTTATACCTTCTTATGAAAACCCGCATGAACCAAGAAAAATAGAAGATATGGCAAACAAGCCAGTAGATGAAAAAAAATTATTGAGAATGGGATTGTTTACTGCATTGGCAATAGCAATTCACAATTTTCCTGAAGGTCTTGCTACCTTTACAGCGGCTTTGCAAGACCCTGTAATTGGTATCTCAATAGCTGTTGCAATAGCTATCCATAATATTCCTGAAGGTATTGCGGTATCTGTCCCGATTTACTTTTCTACAGGAAGTAAGAAGAAAGCTTTCTGGTTGTCATTTTCTTCAGGTCTGGCAGAACCAGTAGGAGCCATCGTTGGTTATCTCTTACTAAAACCTTTTTTTAATGAACTAACTTTTGGTTTATTATTTTCCGCTGTTGCAGGTATTATGGTATTTATTTCTCTTGACGAATTACTTCCCACAGCAAGAGAATATGACCTGGGTCATAAATCAATTTATGGTTTGGTAGCAGGTATGGCAGTTATGGCAGGGAGTTTATTACTATTTATGAAATGATTCAATAAACAGTAATAAACCCACAGAAATAAAACTTATTTACTTTTAACATCCTTTGATGATTCAATCAAAGCATCAACAAATCTTTTATAAGCTTCAGCCATATTGCCTTTCAACACAGAACGACCAAGAAAGGTCATTGTATTTTGAGCTATATGCCCTGGAAAATCTACCTTAATCAAATCAGTAGCTTTTAACTTATCATTTTGTGCTTTTTCCAAGAAAGATTTCAATGTATTTTTTACTTCCAGAAAAGCATCTACCTCATTTCCATTAAGGTCAATACCTTCAAGAATCTGCATAGCTACATAAATATCTGACACTACAAATGTTGGCTTCAGCAATGGAAAATCTTTTGCTGTTTTCGTCTGTGTATTTTGTTGAGAAAACATTACCGCAACCTGGGCAACCACTAAGAATAAGACCAATATTGCAAATTTTTTCATAAAAAAATCCTTAATAATATATTAAAATAAACGATTATATTTCTAAACCAATAGTAAATCTATGCAATAACGCAGAATTCCCCATCTGCGAGATTCCATAATCAAAATTAAAATAATCTGTTTGAATACCAACTCCACCAGAAAATCCTGAAAACTTTTTATCATTCGAAGGAACTGTTAATCTACGGATTTTGTTGTCGTATCCTAAACGGACTTTAACGTAATCACCAAAATAAAATTCTCCTCCCAAAGAAAAACTCAGAAACTTATCAAAGAAATTATTTGTTTCGTCTGCTAAATTGTGAAAAGAAAAATTGAACAGTAAAGGTAAACCTCTTAATCTGTGATTTACACCTGCTCTTAGGTCTAATGGAAGTGACTCTTTAGTGCCGTCAAGTGATGTAAACTGAGAACCAAGATGCAAGATTGAAACACCGATATTTGTTCGTTTATCTGGTATCATATATATAATACCAGCATCAAAAGCAAAGGCAAATGAATTAGCTTTTTCAATATTTACAAAAAGTAATTTTGCAGAAGCACCATAATAAAAATTTGTGTCTAATTCATTTGAATATGTAACTGCCATTGTAATGTCGTTGGCACCAAAACTACCGTTTATATTTCCGTATGAATCAGCATAATCAAAACTTCCAAAGCTATTATAGCTAACCGAAGCACCTATTTTCCCATTTTCAGCCCATTTCTGTTTTTCAGGAAGTATATAAACTACCTGTCCTGAGTTAATATCCAATATATGTTTAAAAAAAGTTGCTGAAAAATTTTTACCTTCAATAGTACTTATTGAAGCAGGATTAAAGAAAACAGAAGTCGGGTCGTTTGTAATAGCTTCAAAGCTACCACCAAGTGCTGTTGCCCTCGCACTTCCTAAAAACCTTAAAGATTGAAAAGGTGATGTATTAGAGTACAGCTGATTTACTGAAAATATCAATAAAAATATTAAAACAATTTTTTTCATCTTTTACCTAATTTTTTTAAAAATTTGTATATAATGCTATACTCAATCCTTATTATTTTTTTTTCTTGCCACTTTAATGGCATCAACAAATATTTTTGGAGGACGTACTGGTATCTTCAATAAATAATTATAATAACTATGTACAGTATATCCTGTAGCAATTGTCGAATTATCCCTGAAAATATTATAATTTATTCTTAAAGTTGGTTTAAGTTCGAAATTTAAAATGGCTTCTATGTTTAACAAATCATCAAAAAAAGCAGAGCTAATGTAATTTACATGAGATTCAACCAATGGTAACTGATAACCAGCTTTTTCAAATTCTGGGTAAGGCAAACCAGTATTTCTCATTAATTCGACTCTTGCTACTTCAAAATAGGTGAGATAATTCCCATTATAAACTATCCCCATTTTATCTGTTTCCGCATACCTAACTCTTATTTTACAAATATTCCGAAGTGTTATTATTTCCTCCATAGGTAAACTCAATTTAATAGCTGTATCAAAACTTTTATTACTGAACTTTTGTTTCAATAAAATTCAATAAATCAATAATCCTTTCAAAATCATCTTTGGAATAAAAATCCAACTGTATGTAACCGCTTTCATTAGATTTTGTTGTAATTTTCACCTGAGTACCAAAAATATGACGTAATTTATTCTCATAGTCTTTTAAGACCAAAGCAGTTTCGTAACTAACATGCGATTTACCGTCTTTTGCGGCTTCGTCTTTAACAGACTGATCAACATTTTCAGATTGTTTTTTGGCAATAATTTTTTTTACTAAATTTTCAGTTGCCCTAACAGAAAGATTTTTTGTAATAATCTCATTCCAAGCACTAATCATTTGTTTAGCATCATTCAAAGACAACAATGCCCTTGCATGTCCCTGAGTAATTTCGTTGTTTCTTATACTTGTCTGAATTTTTTGTGGTAATTTTAAAAGTCTCAGGAAATTGGTAATTGTTGACCTGTCTTTTCCGATTTTCATTGCTACTTGCTCTTGTGTGAGATTGCATTCTTCAATCAATCTTTGGTATCCATTGGCTGTTTCAATTGGATTTAAATCAGCTCTCTGAACATTTTCCAGCAATGCAAGAGTCAAGAGTTCTACATCTGATTTTACCTCGAGAATATATGCAGGAATTTTTTTCAAACCGGCTAAAATACTTGCTCTTAGTCTTCTTTCACCATGAATTAATTGATATCCGTTAACAGCACGGCGAACTGAAATTGCTGTTATCACGCCATTCTCCATTATTGAATTTTTTAAATCCTCAAGAGCTTGTTCATCAAAATCTTTTCTTGGTTGGTAAGGATTGCGTGAAATTTTTGCAATATCAATCATTGCAAAATTTTCTGTTTTTGTATCTTCGATTTCGTCAGGTTTGAATTTTATTCCCTTGTCGGAAATCTCAATGTTAGTTAAAAGTGCTGCCAAACCTTTACCAAGGACAGGTTTTTTAGCTTTGTGGTCCTTCAACTCCTGATTTTCAGATGCTTCTTTATTATCCTTTTTTACCATTTTTTTCTATCAGTTTATACAATTATGACTAAATGTCAGGATTTCTTAATATTATCTCAGTAGCTAAATCGAGGTAATTTTTGGAACCCGAACAAAGTGCATCGTAAAGTAGTACAGGTTTACCGTGACTTGGTGCTTCAGAAATTCTTACATTTCTGCTAATCAAAGTATTGAAAACCCTGTTGTCAAAGTGTTTTCTAACTTCCTCAACTACCTGATTTGACAAACGCAATCTGGAATCATACATGGTCAACAAAACTCCTTCAATTGCAAGCTTTGGGTTTAGTCTGTACTTGACAATTGAAATTGTGTTCAATAACTGGCCTAATCCTTCAAGGGCATAATATTCGCACTGCACAGGTATTAGCACTGAATCAGCGGCTGAAAGAGCATTCAAAGTAAGTAACCCCAGTGAAGGTGGACAGTCTATAATAATAAATTTATATCTATTCTTTAAATTTTCAAGAATTCCTTTTAAAACCAATTCTCTATCAGGTTTATTAACCATTTCAATTTCAGCACCAACCAGATTGATATGCGAAGGCATTAATGAAAGAAATGGCATTAAAGTCGGCATTATTGACTTTTCAGGTTCCAGTCCATTCACTAATACTTCATATATAGTGTTATCCAAATTTCGTGAATCAATGCCAACACCATTTGAAGTGTTTGCCTGTGGGTCAATATCAACTAACAACACTGAATTTTCTGCTGCAGCTAATGAAGCTGATAAATTCACTGCTGTTGTAGTTTTGCCAACTCCACCCTTTTGATTTGCTACTGCTATTATTTTACCCATAAATTCTTTAATCTTGTTACAAATAAAACATGTAATATAATAATTTATTTATTAATTGGTAGTGTCAAGTTTTCCACTTTAAGAAAATAGAAGAAAAATGCTGTGAGTACAAGTGAATGTTTTATCCTTCCTTCAAGTATCATTTTCTTAATTTCTGTTAAAGGTACTTCGATTACATTTATATCCTCATGCCTGTCAAGTTTTTGTCCAGATACCTTTTTACAATTAAACCAAACGTAAGAATGACATGTGTTTGTCAAAAATGCCGGATTAGGAATATTTTCTCCTAATAATTCAGCTTCACCATTGCCTGCAAATCCAGTTTCTTCCTGACATTCCCTTTGGGCGGCAATTCTCGGGTTCTCATTTTTTTCGACCAATCCCCCCGGAACTTCAAGGGTAATTTCATCAGTACCATGTCGGTATTGTTCAATAAGAACCACATTCCCCTCTGATGTAACAGGAATAATATTGACCCATTGAGGCGATTTCAATACAACAAACTCTCCTTCCTTATTCAAATCAGAATTCCTGCGTTTTATCCATGATAAATCAAAAATTTTAAAATTACCTACAGTTCGTTCTGATATTGTATCCCATTTTTTTATCATTTATTTCCCAATGTTATTTCTAAAAAATATAGCTACAAAATTAATGAAAAACTTTTATCTTCACGAAATTTTATAAATTCAACAAATTATGATATAAGTATTAAACATTCTAATATCTTTAAATTTACAAACATTCAACTGATTTACAAATCAATATTTTACCTTTCTACTATGATATTTTTTGACATTCAGCATTTTCATTTGTATTTTGCATACATAATTTTGAGTAATATTTTGAAAAACAAAATGGACAGCACAGATTTCAGGAAATATGCGCATCAGCTTGCAGACAGAATAGCCGACTACTATGATGATATAGAGAAGTATCCAGTAAAATCACAAGTTAAACCCGGTGAAATATATGCGAAGTTACCTAACTCAGCTCCTGAGGAAGCTGAGGACTTCAATGCCATAATGCATGATTTTGAAAAAATAATATTGCCAGGTATCAGCCATTG
>RCNQ01000156.1 GCA_003731675.1 Bacteroidetes/Chlorobi group bacterium ChocPot_Mid | reverse complement strand
TGAAGTTAATCCGAATTTTTCCTGTAGTTCTTCGGGTTCGCCGCTTTCACCGAATCTGTCATTGATACCAACAAATTCCATTGGGACTGGGAAATTAGCCACTACAACTTCGGCAATAGCACTTCCCATGCCGCCATGTATCTGATGTTCTTCTGCTGTTACAATGCATTTGCATTCTTTAGCGGCTTTAATGATTGTATCTTTATCAATTGGTTTTATTGATGGATTATTTATGACTCGTACAGAAATCCCCTGTTGTCCGAGTTGTTCTGCGGCTGTCAATGCTTCCCAAACCATAAGTCCGCAAGCAAAAACTGCAACGTCATTACCTTCATTAAAGACCTGAGCTTTTCCAATTTGGAAAGGTGTTTCAGGTTTGGTAAACATTGGAACAGCTGAGCGACCGAATCTGATGTAACAGGGACCATACATTTCACCTACAGCGATTGTAGCTTTTTTTGCTTCGTTGAAATCGCAAGGTACAATAACTGTCATATTGGGTAGTGTTCTTAAAATTGATAATTCTTCCAAAGACTGATGAGTCGCACCATCAGGACCGACAGTAATACCGGAATGTCCTCCTCCGATTTTAACATTTGCATTATTATAGCAGACCGAAATCCTAAGTTGGTCAGTATTGCGGAATGCGGCAAAGGCGCTATAAGAAGACATAAATGCAATTTTACCTGAAAGAGCCATACCAACGGCAATTGTAGTGGCATTTTGCTCGGCAATGCCTATCGAGAAAAATCTATCGGGGAATTTATCTTTAAAATATGAGGTCATTACCGAACCAGTGATATCTGAACCCAACACTACTACATTGGGGTATTTATTTCCAAGTTCAACAAGACCTTCACCAAATCCGTGTCTTGTTGGTTTTTTACCTTGCATTTCGAATTTTTCCATTTTATTATAGTTTAATTGAAAAAAAATAATGATAATCTATTTTAAATTGTTTAGTTCCTTTAATTGAAAAAACTTGAGATAATCCTGCAATTTCATTGCTTTTTTGGGAAGACGTGTTCCATCAATTCTTAGGATAAATCTGTCGTTTACAAGTGCAAACAAAGAACCTTCTTTGATATCGTCGTCCCAAAGCACATAACCTTTTCCCTGTGCTATAACGAATTCTTCAGTTTTCTTCCCTGATTCTATCGGTGGATTAGCAAAAAGGCGAATTTCGTAATCAGGGATAAATTCTTTGGCTCCATAATCAGTTATACTGAGTTTTAAAAATCCGTTATTTGGAAAAACATATTCACTTGATGCTACTGTCATAATTCTTGTATCATCATCAACTGTACCGGTTTTGTTTGGTGTTTTTTCAGTACCGGGGATTGACTTTGGCAAAACAGCAGTTAAATTTTCGGGTGAAATTACCTTTGGTTTGGAAACCAATTTTTTAGTCGTATCATTTTGAATAACAGAATCCTGAAAATTTTCAATGTTTATATGTTGTTTTGCAACTTCAATTTTTTTCTTATTACATGAAGTCATTAATGCTACAACAAAAAAAGAAAGCAATATGAATGTAAAGCTTTTCATAATAAGATTCCTATACAAGTTCTTCAAGAGCTTTTTTTGCCTGTTCTTCATTTGGGGGATTACCATGCCAATTGTAATTATCCTGCATAAAGGAAACAGATTTTCCCATAAATGTTTTGGCAATAATCACAGTAGGTTTTTGGATTTTATTTTTATGATTATTTTCAAATGTTTTGAAGGCATTTATTATTTCTTCAAAGTTATGACCGTCAATATTTATAACTTCAAAACCAAAAGCTTTAAATTTTTCATCAATAGGGTAGATGCTCATAACATCTTTTACTCTGCCATCAATCTGGCAATCGTTATTGTCGAGAATCCAGCACAGGTTGTCGAGTTTAAAGTTTGAAGCAGACATAGCGGCTTCCCAGACCGAGCCTTCCTGCATTTCACCATCACCGGTTAAGCAAAAGACTCTTCTTTGATTTTTGTCGAGATATTTGTCAGACATAGCCATTCCGACAGCAATGGATATGCCTTGTCCTAAAGAACCTGCCGCAGTTTCGATACCAGGGAGATTGACATCGAGAGCAGGGTGTCCTTGCAAGCGACTGCCATATTTCCTTAGTGTTTTTAGTTCTTCAACTGGGAAAAATCCGGCACGTGCAAGTGATGAATATAGTATTGGAGCAAGATGACCAGCACTTAGTATAAATCTGTCTCTCTCTTCCCACATTGGATTTTCAGGTTTATACTTCATTACTTCACCGAAAAACAAGACTGAAAAAATATCTGCAAGACCCAGAGGTCCTCCGCTATGCCCTGATTTTGCCAGGTAAAGCATTTTTATTACATCTCGTCTTAGTTCCAAAGCAATTTCTGCAAAGTCTGTTTTTTGTCTTTGCTTATTCTCGTAAGTTTTACTGCCAAATTCTACTTCCAATGTCATGTTATTTAATTCAATATGAAAAATTAATAGCTAAAAAAAACAAATTACAAAAAAATTCAAGATTATGGAAAATCAATAATGATTTTTGTAAATATTGTTGATAAGTTTAATGGATAAACCAATAGGATTAATTAAGTTATGCAGAAGATAAAAGTATATTTTATTTCTTTCGTCATCATAATATTGTAATTTATAATTTATAAATAGAGGTGGAATATGTTAAGTATAATGAGAAAAAGTATGAGGACGATAATTATGGTAATTCTCTTGTTGGTAATTATCATGAGTTTAGTCTTTTCACAAGAGACAAAAAATGATGAATTAAATATAAAATCAGTGTCCATTAAAACATCTGCACAATGTGATTTGTGCAAGGATAGAATTGAAAAGAATTTATCCAAACAAAAAGGTATTTTGAATGTGAATCTGATTGTTGAAACTGCAATGTGTGAAGTCAAGTATGATTCTACACTAACAAGTCCCGACGATATTCGAAAGGAAATAACTTTTATCGGTTATGATGCTGATGAATTAAAAGCTAATAAACGTGCTTACAGCAAATTACCTAAATGCTGCAAAAAACCCGAGGACAGATAAGTTTATTAAACTTGTATTTTGCCAAGCATAGAATTCTGCTTAATTTTGTTAATGTTTTATTTTTAGTTTGAGTTTATGGACGAAAAGGATTTGCAAAAAAGGAAAGTAATACTAAGCGGAATTCAGCCATCGGGAAAACTTCATATTGGTAATCTTGCAGGTGCAATTAGAAACTGGGTGGAATTGCAGGATTCTTATGATTGTTATTTTACTGTAGTGGATTTGCATGCAATCACAGTACGGCAGGAACCAGCAGATTTGAGGAAAACTACTTACGAACTTGCCGCAATGCTTATTGCTTGTGGTTTAGACCCTGATAAATGCACAATTTTTATTCAATCACACGTAGCAGAGCATAGCCAGTTAGCATGGATATTGAATTGCTTTACTCCTATTGGTGAGCTGAGCAGAATGACGCAATTCAAAGATAAATCACAAAGCCATGCCGACAATATTAATGCTGGTCTTTTTACTTATCCCGTTCTTCAAGCTGCTGATATTTTGCTATATCAGGCGGATTTGGTGCCAGTAGGTAACGACCAAAAACAACACCTTGAATTGACCAGAAATATTGCTGAAAGGTTCAATAATACATATTCACAGACTTTTGTTGTTCCTGAACCATATATACCACCGGTGGGTGCAAGAATTATGAATCTGCAAGAACCTACCAAGAAAATGTCCAAATCTGAGGAGAATGAAAAAGCAACAATTTATATTGTTGATTCCGACGAGCAGATAAGAAACAAGATAAAACGTTCAGTGACTGATTCAGGAAACGAAGTTGTGTTTAGCGATGATAAGCCAGGTATAGCAAATCTGATGTCTTTATATTCTTTGGCTACTGGCAGGACATTCAAGGAAATTGAACACGAATTTCAGGGGAAAGGTTATGGTGAGTTCAAATCAGCAGTTGCTGATGCCGTTGCGGATTACATTAATCCAATCAGAACGCGATTTGATAAAATCATAAAAGACAAAGCATATTTGGAAAAAGTTTTAAAAGATGGTTCCGAAAAAGCTCATCGGATTGCTTACAAAACATTAAGAAAAGTTTACAAAAAAATCGGATTTGTTCAATTTTAATATTGAAGAATGAGAAAATTTAATAGTGGTTTGCTTAATCTTGGGTTTCTGTTTTATAGATGGATTTCTCCGGTTGTTGACCCATTTAAATTGTTCAGGTCTTTTTCAGGGTATTGTCGCTTTTTCAAAGATTTAATAATTTATAGAAGATTTAAAAACAGAGAAAAAATAAAATTCTCTGATTTATATCCATGTATTCACGATAGGACAGAGACAACACCTTTCGACAGTCATTATTTTTATCAGGACATTTGGGCTTTTGAGAAAATATTAAATTCACAGGTGGATTCCCATGTTGATATCGGTTCAAGAATTGACTATGTAGGAATGCTTTCGACAATTACAAAAGTGAAGTTTGTTGATATACGACCTTTATCAGTCAAGTTGAATAATTTCGAATGTATTAAAGGCAGTATTCTGTCATTACCATTTGAGGATAATTCCATAATTTCAATTTCTTGTCTTCATGTGGCAGAGCATATAGGTTTGGGGCGTTACGGTGATGAACTTGACAATGAGGGTACCCGAAAAGCTTGCAAAGAATTGTCGAGAGTACTTGCTGTTGGTGGAAGTCTATATTTTTCCTTACCTGTTGGGAAACCAAGATTGTGTTTCAATGCACACAGGATTCACTCGCCCAAGCAGATACTTGATTATTTTCAGGATTTGAAATTAATTGAATTATCAGGTATTGATGACAATGTGAATTTCATCAGGAATATTGATATCGAAATACTTGAGAATTCTGATTATGCTTGTGGATTATTCCATTTAATAAAAGTCTAAAAAAAATCTGAGTTTAATGAAACAAGTATTTCACTAAACTCAGATAATCATCAAAAATCAATTTTATTATTTTTTTTCGGGAATTGCAATCGCAACAATTCTGTTTGAATCTTTATATTTTATATGAAGCAAGACACCATCGCCCGGTTTTTTTGAGCTAATAATTTTTTTCAAGTCTGAAGGCGAATTAACTTCCTTGCCGTCTGCTTTTACAATAACGCCATTTGGTGAAAGCCCTCTTTGTGATGCTTCGCTATAGCGTTCTACCCCAGTAATCAAAGCACCTGATTTTACGCTGAGGGATTCTTTAGCTTCCTTGTTTAACGGAGTTACTGTAAAACCTAAGTCATCAAATTTTACTTCACTTTCTTCTTTGTCATTTGACTTCTCTTTATTTTTGTCGGATTTTACTGCTACCTCTGTTTCATCATCATCTTTCGGTAACAATTTGACTTCCTTTGTGATTTTCTTTTTGTCACGCCAAATAGTCAGCTTGACTTTGTCTCCTGCTCTTCGTAAAACTATCTGGCTTTGCAATTCATTGGATGTGGCTACTTTTTTCCCGTCTATTTCTAAAATGACATCACCAGACTCAATACCTGCTTTGTCTGCGGCACCATCTTTTATTACATCGTGAACCATAACACCTTCCACAACGTCCAATCCAACGGCTTTAGCATCAGTTTCATCAATTGTTCTGATTCTTACTCCTATGTATCCACGGTCAATTTTGCCATCATCTATTAAATCTTCGATAACTGATTTGACTAAATCAACTGGTATTGCAAAACCGTAACCTATATATGAACCTGTTCTGGTTGCTATAGCTGAATTGATACCTACAAGACTCCCTTCAAGATTGAAAAGTCCTCCACCGCTGTTGCCTGGATTGATTGCCGCATCGGTCTGGATGAAGTTCTCGACCTGATATCCACCGGATTCTTGTCTTGGAAGACCCAAACCACCTCTGCCGATAGCACTGACAATTCCGCTTGTTACAGTTGAGTTTAACCCCAAAGGATTTCCAACTGCTATCACCATTTCACCGATTTTTACATTGTTGATATCTGCAAAATGAGCAATCGGATAATCTCCTTCATCAATTTTTATTACTGCTAAATCTGTCAGCGGGTCAGCTCCGACAAGTTTTGCTTTATATTTTTTCTTATCATAAGTTGTTACGGTTATTTCTTTAGCATTTTCTATAACGTGATTATTAGTAACAATATAACCACTTTTAGAAATAAGTACACCTGAACCTGTAGCTTCAGCTCTTCTTGGGGAATCATCTTTAAAAGGTGCATCACCGAAAAACTCGAAAAACTCTTTCCACTGGTCACGGAACGGACTCGAAAAGTTCTTTTCTTCAACAACGACATTTACACTGACAACAGTTGGAAGTACTGCTTCGCTAACGCTTACCATTGCGTCGTTAAGTGCTTTGATGGTTGGACTCATCACTACTGGTGGTTTATCAGCACCGATTTTTTCATTTGCGAATAATCCCAACCCTGAGTTAGAACCAAATGTTAAAACCAACCATACTCCCAAGGTGATTCCAACACCCAATAAACCAATTGCCGCTAAAATATTCCGTTTCATTTTTTTAATCTCCGTTAAGGTTTTTAATTAGTTTTGAGAGCAGGGGAAACCTTTCCCTGTTCTTGTTAATTTGCTCACTATATAACGAAAAAACACTTTGTTTGTTGCAAAAAAATTATCAAATTGATTGAAAAATAAATGATAATATCACAACAAAAATATATTAATTCGCTGTAAAAAATTAATTATAAAATAATTTGATTAATTCTCAAACAGGTATCAATTCAAATCTTGTTTGTACTTTCCGCTTCCTTCAATTTCTTCAAGATGTGCTACCTCTGATGGATTTTCCATTACTTTGGAATCTTCCTTAATATCTAAAAAGTTCTCTGGGACTTCATCTTTAATCAGTTCAGAATTCTCTTCCTTTGTTTCTGCAATGAATTCAAAAGATAATTTCTGGTTCGAAGCGTCCAAACTTGCAAGAACTTTTGTTCCGGATTTCAACCTGCCTTTTAAAATTTCATCAGCGAGGTCATCTTCGATGTATTTTTGAATTGCTCTACGCAAGGGTCTGGCTCCAAACTTTTCATCAAAACCTTTTTCAACAAGGAAATCTTTTGCTTCTGATGTGAGTTCAAATGTCATTTCATTTACCTTAAGCCGTTTGGATATATCTGCAGTATGAATATCAATAATTTGATATATATTTTCTTTAGTCAATTTTCCAAATATAATGAAATCGTCAATTCTGTTGATAAATTCAGGATTGAATAGTCTTCTGATAGAATCTTCGATTGTATCTTTAACTTGTTGGTATTCATCTTTTGCTGATTGTTCGGAAAAACCGATTTTACCGCCAAGTTTAATATCTCTTGTTCCGACATTCGAGGTCATAATAATGATTGTATTTTTGAAGTCAACTTTTCTTCCAATACCATCAGTCAAAATACCGTCGTCAAAAACCTGAAGCAAAATATTGAATACATCAGGATGTGCTTTTTCGATTTCATCGAGCAAAATGATGCTGTATGGTTTTCTCCTTACTTTTTCAGTAAGCTGTCCACCTTCTTCGTAACCTACATACCCCGGAGGAGCTCCGACAAATCTTGATACTGAGAATTTCTCCATATATTCACTCATATCAATACGTATCAATGCATCTTCGGTATTGAACATAACACGAGCCAAAGCTTTTGCTAATTCAGTTTTACCAACACCAGTAGGACCTAAAAACATGAAGGAGCCAATCGGACGTTTCGGGTCTTTCAATCCTGCTCTGGCTCTTCTTATAGCTTTAACAAGATGTTCGATAGCTTCGTCTTGTCCCACAACTTGTTTTTTAAGTTCTTCGGGCAAGTTAATAAGTTTTTCTGATTCACTTTCTGCAATTTTATTAACAGGAATGCCTGTCATCATTGCAACAACATCGGAAATATCATCTTCAGAAACAGGTACGAATGTTTTTGCTGATTTTAATTCCCAATCCTTTTTTAAATTGCTGAGGTCACTCAATAACTTCTTTTCGAGGTCTCTCAAACGGGCGGCTTCTTCGAAGTTCTGCCTTTTGACTACTTTATTTTTTTCTTCCTTCAAAGCTTCGATTTGTTCTTCAAGTTCAATTATTTCTCTTGGGACTTCAATGTTTGATAATCTTTTTCTTGCTCCTGCCTCGTCCATCACATCAATTGCTTTATCAGGGAAATTTCTGTCGGTGATATAACGTTCTGATAATCTGACGCAGGTATTAATTGCTTCTTCAGAGTATCTCACATTATGATGTGTCTCATATCGTTCTTTAAGACAGTTCAAGATTGTTTTAGTTTCATCTGCCGTTGGCGGTTCGACTATTACTTTTTGGAATCTTCTGTCGAGTGCACCGTCTTTTTCTACATACTGTCTGTATTCGTCAAGAGTGGTAGCACCAATGCACTGAAGTTCTCCACGAGAAAGGGCAGGTTTGAATATATTTGATGCATCTAACGAACCAGACGCTCCACCTGCTCCAACAATAGTATGCAACTCATCAATAAAAAGGATTACTTCATTGGTCTTTTCGAGTTCATTCATTATTGCTTTCATTCTTTCTTCAAATTGACCTCTGTATTTTGTCCCTGCTACAAGTGAAGCCAAATCTAAAGTAACAATTCTTTTGTCAAACAATACTCTGGGTACGTTCCGACTAACAATTCTCAGAGCGAGTCCTTCTACAATAGCTGTTTTACCAACACCCGGTTCACCAATGAGAACAGGATTATTTTTCTTCCTTCGGGAAAGCACTTGTATGACTCTCTCAATTTCATTCATTCTACCGACAACGGGGTCTAATTTATTTTCAACTGCCAAGCGAGTCAAATCTCTGCCAAAATTATCTAAAACCGGAGTTTTGGGCTGTTCTTTTTGACCAGCTTTTGCTGAAAAAGGAGGAAATCCTTTTTTGGGTGAGGAACTTGGTTTACCGCTAATGATATTATCAATTTCTCTTCTGACATTTTCGTATCTGACAGAGAACTGAGACAAAATTTGTGCGGCTATGTTCTCTTCATCTCTAAGAAGCGAAAGAAGTAAATGTTCGGTACCAATCAGTGCTGATTTGTATAGTTTCGCTTCCAGATATGTGATTTTTAAAACTTTTTCTGCTTGCTTTGTCAAAGGAATGTTACCCATTGTCATTGGATTTGCAGAAGTAGTAACTGTATCTTCAATACTCTTTTTCAATTTATATAAATCTACGCCAAGATTTCTAAGTGCTTTTACTGCAATACCTTCACCCTCACGGATAATACCAAGTAAAATATGTTCAGTACCAATATAATCATGCCCTAATCTGAGAGCTTCTTCTCGGCTTAGTCTTATTACTTCGTTAACTCTATTTGAAAAATCGCCTTCCATATTTTTATCTATTTAATTTAACATTTTGTCATGAATAATTTTTAATTCAAATGCAGAGACGATTTCACTACATTTAAATTATTTTTTATTAAATTTCGTGCCAAATTTCTGTGGTTTAATAAGTTTTGTGAGTTTAGTAAATTTAAGGATTTTCCAAGTTTTAAGATTTTTTAGCTGTAATGACTTTCTCCTATTTTCTATCTTCTATTTTCTAAAGCCGAGCCAACAGGCAGACTTGAACTGCCGACCTATTCATTACGAGTGAATTGCTCTACCACCTGAGCTATGTTGGCTTTGTGATAAAGACGAAAGATTAATATTATTCTTTGATTTCGACAAAAATGTTGCTTGCTACTTCATGCCCAATGATTTTATCTTTACCGTTAATTTCAATTGTAATAGGACCATTAAATGGTGCTATTTCTTTGATGGTTAAATTTACTCCGGGAATCAAACCTGATTTTTCGAGATATTCCAAAAGTTTTGGGTCGGAATCCCCAAGCCGTCTTATCATTGCCTGAGAACTTTCTTTAACTTCAGTTAAAATACACTCTTTGTAATTTGGCAACTTACCATCTTTGGTCGGTATAGGATGACCATGAGGGTCAAATTTTGGGTCACCAAGAATATCAGTAATTTTTTCAGCAAATTCTTCGGATATGAAATGCTCCAGTTTGCATGCTTCATCATGAACTTTATCCAGTGAAAAACCAAGCTCTTCTTTCAAGTATAATTCCAGTAAACGATGATGCCTGATGATTTCAAGAGCAATTTTTTCTCCTGCATCGGTAAGCTTAACTCCTTTGTATGAACTATAATGAACAAGTTTCATTTCAGCCAGGCGTTTTATCATCCCAGTAACAGATGCACCTGAAACATTTAACTCTTTTGCAATATCGGTTGTGGAAACTAATCCATCTTCTTGTAACTTATAAATCGTCTTAATATAATCCTGAACAGATTGACTTAACATATTCTCAACTAATTTTTTAAACAAACTTATTTATAATAACTTGCAAGTTAATCAAATATTTTAGTAATATAAAATAAAATTTTAATATATACTAAAATTTTATAAATTTTTCCATTTGTTATTATTCCATACACACACGAGAAATCAAAAAAAAATAATTATATAAATTTTTAGAATTTTTTTTATTAATTTGTTAAAATTCTTTTTTTCGAAAAAAATATAAAGTTATAAATTAAATTTTTAAGGTTTAAAATTATGAGTATCTTAGTAAATAAAAAGACAAGGTTACTTGTTCAGGGTCTAACCGGTTCAGAGGGGACATTTCATACGTCACAAATGATTGAATACGGTACAAAAGTTGTCGGTGGAGTTACTCCTGGAAAAGGTGGGACTGAATATTCAGGAAAGGGTGAAATTAAATTCAAAAAGTCTGTTCCAGTTTTCAATACTGTCAAGGAAGCGGTAGAAAAAACTAAAGCTAATGCAACTGTGATTTTTGTTCCACCTCCATTTGCAGCTGATGCGATAATGGAAGCAATTGATGCTGGAATTGAGTTAATTGTTTGTATTACAGAAGGTGTACCGACAAGAGATATGGTCAAGGTAAAAGCCGCTTTGAATGACTCTAACAGCAGACTTGTAGGTCCTAATTGTCCTGGAGTTATTACTCCGGGTGAAGCAAAAATCGGTATAATGCCTGGATTTATCCATAAGCCCGGTAAAGTTGGTTTAGTCTCAAGGAGTGGCACTTTAACTTATGAAGCAGTTAAGCAATTATCCGATTTAAATTTGGGACAATCAACCTGCTTGGGTATTGGTGGCGACCCAATAATTGGCACTCAATTCATTGATGCAATAAAATTGTTCAATGAAGACCCGGACACAGAAGCCATTCTGATGATTGGTGAAATTGGTGGCAATGCTGAAGAGACAGCCGCTGATTATATTAAAAAGTATGTAAAAAAGCCAGTTGCAGGATTTATTGCAGGAAGAACTGCACCTCCGGGTAGAAGAATGGGGCATGCCGGTGCAATCATAGCCGGTGGAAAAGGTACTGCTGAAGAAAAATTTAAAGCTTTGAAGGAAGCAGGAATTTTTGTTGCTGAATCACCTGCGTTTATGGGAAGCACTATGCTTGAAGCAATTAAAAGTTTTAAAGGTAAAGGAAAGACTGAGAAAACTGAAGTAAAAAAGAAAGCAACTAAAAAGACTACTACTAAGAAAAATAGTTAATATTTAGTCTAAGTTTATGGAAAATATGATAATGGTTGTTAACTTTGCAGTTGACAACCATGTTTATTTTAATTATTAATAATCATTAAGGAAAAAAAATGAAAGAAAGAACTTTAGCAATTATAAAACCTGATGCAGTTAAAAAAAATGTAATTGGTGAAATCATAGCAATGATAACAAAAGCAGGGTTCAGCATTTTGGCAATGAGAATGACTAAACTCTCAGTTGCACAGGCATCTGCATTTTATGAAGTTCATAAAGAAAGACCGTTTTATGGTGAATTGGTTGATTATATGTGCTCAGGAAAAGTTGTTGCAATTGCTCTCGAAAAGGAAAATGCAATCGAAGATTACAGGAAGCTTATTGGTTCGACAGACCCAAAAGAAGCCGCTGAAGGTACTGTAAGAAAGTTATATGGAGAATCAAAGTCATTTAATGCTGTCCATGGTTCTGATTCTGCTGAAAATGGCATTCGTGAGATTGGATTTTTCTTTGCAGAATGCGAAATAGTAAATATTTGATGCTTCAGGCAAAAGCAGACTTGTTTTAATAAATATTTTTATACTGTCGTAACAATTAATAAATTAATTTAAGATGTGTTATTCATAAAATAAAACATTTTGTGGATAATTATGTCTTTGTATTTTAAGTTTTGAATATTATTATTGCATAATTTTGAAAATAATTTATAAAAATAGATTATGAGTTTTACAGATTACGACGATGCATCTGATAACTTTAGAAATGATGATATGGAAGAAAGAATACTTCACTATAGCAAAGCTTTGAGAAAGAAGCGATATAATGAAGGAAAAAATAATACCATAGATTCAGGAAGTTATAATGACCATGAATTATCTCATGACCAATCCGATATTGATTATGATTTACCTGGTTTGGATACTGTCGAAGACATTGTTTTTTACTGTCTTGAAAATCATAAATACAAGCAGGCAGAGGAATTTTGTGAATTATGGACTGAATTAGCTCCTTACTCTTCAGATGCATGGCAAAAGCTCGGTATTGTTCTGAACAATTTAAGCAATTACAAAAAAGCTATTGATTGTTTTGATAAATCCTTGTCATTAAATCCTAATGACAGTGAAACATTGACTAACAAAGCTATTGCTTTGGAAAACAGGGGCAATTACAAGGAATCCCTTTTGATAATCAATGAAGCTTTGAGATACGACCCGACTAACGAAGAGACTATGTTCCACAAAGGGGTAATTTTGACAGCTAATAAAAAATATATATCTGCTATCGAGATTTTTCAATATCTGAGCGAAAACGAAAGTTTCCGAAAAGATTGCTACATAGAAATGGGGATATGCTATCAAAATACCGGTCAATTCAGTAAAGCAATAGAATACTATGACCTTGCTATTGACGAATCACCTTTTGA
>RCNQ01000155.1 GCA_003731675.1 Bacteroidetes/Chlorobi group bacterium ChocPot_Mid | reverse complement strand
AGCTAAAATTGAACAAAAACAATTAGAACAAAATATCTTATCAGCCATTAAAACAGCATATTTGAATTTAGATGCATCAGAAAAACAGCTTGATATTACAGAACGTGCCTTAAGATCCTCTGAACTGAACAATCAATCTTTAACAGAAAAATTCAGGGTTGGTTCTGCCTCAGTAACGGAATATTTAACTGCTAATACTCAATTAATAACTTCACAAATCAACAGAATTAATGCTATTTATCAATACTTCAAAGCACAAAAAGAATTATTATATGCTATTGGAAAGTTAGAATAAATTGTAAAATTTTTTTTACTAATTTGGGATGAAACAATGAAATGTGAAAAATGCGGAAATGACTATCCATCTTTATATTACTTTGCAACAGAAAATATTTGCAAGGAATGTTTTTCTAAAATGCCTTATGAGGAACAAATGCAACAAAAGGTTCTGATTTATGATAATAACTATTTTGGAGTAGATACCTATCGTGCTGGTTTTGGCATCAGATTAGCAGCTGCTCTGCTGGATTATTTATTTATTGGTATTATATTTATCATTGTATTGTTATCCACAGGATTAATATCGGAGTATCAATATGTTTTTGAAGATATTCTGACACATCCGGAATTGGTAGAAGATTTCACAAAAGCTATTATGCCTTATGTGTTTATTGTTTATTTTATGTACTTTTCTTTGGAGATAGTTTTGTCTGCTTCTTTAGGTAAAATTATTCTAAGATTGAGAATAGCCCAGGAAGACAGAAAACAAGCCGGATATGACAAACTTACATTAAGATTCATCTTTAAACATAGTGACAACATTTTACAGTTGATTGCATTTATTGGTGCCATAACATTATTTGATACGATTGCTTCAATTTGCGGTATTGTTATAATTGTTGGATTCTTTTTTGTTTTGTCTCCAAAAAGACAGGCATTTCACGACTCATTGTCTAAAACAGCAGTCTTCAAGCAAAGCGATATTTTAGAAACGACATAATTTCAAATAGATTTATTTATTTTATTTTTATTAGGTAAAAAAATGGGAAAAAAGAAATCAAAGAAAAAGTTAATTATATTGATAATTATTGTTTTATTGGCGGTAATTTCAATTATTGCTTTATCAATGCGGAATAATGAAACTGAGATAAAAGTTACAACCGAAAAAGTAGGAAGAAGAACAATCACTCAGACTGTAACTGCTATTGGCAAAATTCAACCCGAAACACAAATAAAAGTTTCTTCTCAAACAAGCGGTGAAGTTATCTTTTTAGGAGTTGAAGAAGGTGACACAGTAAAAACAAATCAAATGCTGGTAAAAATTAAACCTGATATCATTGAAACTCAGTTGGAACAGTTCAAAGCTTCAGTTGATGCTTCAAAAATGGAGATTGACATAAGAAAAGCTGAAATGGAAAGAGCAAAACAATCCCTTCAAAGAATATCCGAACTTTATCAAAAAGAGTTCGCTTCTCAGGAAGAATTCGAAAGGGTAAAAACTGCTTATGACCAAGCTGTGTCGGGATATAAAGCCGCTTTGTCAAGACACGAACAAACAGTTGCCAGCTACAAGCAAGTTCAAAGAAGTGCAGAACGAACAATCATTTATTCACCAATTAATGGTATTGTTACAAAATTAAATGTAGAAAAAGGTGAAAAAGTTGTTGGCACTGAGATGATGGCTGGCACCGAGATGATGATAATTTCTGATTTAACGATAATGAATGCTGAAGTTGATGTTGATGAAAATGATATAATTCTGGTTCATATTGGAGATACTGCACGTATTGAAATAGATGCATTTCCTGACAAAATCTTCAATGGCGTTGTTAAAGAAATCGGACATTCTGCTATCACAAATCAGATGGGTTCACAAGACCAGGTCACAAATTTCAAAGTAAAAATCAGATTACTTGAACCAGAAGCTAAAATGCGTCCAGGAATGAGCTGTAGCGTCGAAATTGAAACAATTACCAAGAAAAATGTTCTTGCTGTACCATTGCAGTCTGTTACTGTTCGTGCATCAGCAAAAAAAGAAAAAATAGTTGAATCAAATAAAAAAGACAAACTTATTAATAAACCTCAATCCGTAGTCTTCATCAAATCAGGTAACAAGGCAAAGAAAATTGAAGTTGAAACAGGTATAAGTGATAACGGATATATAGAGATTGTTAAAGGTTTAAAAGATGGTCAGGAAGTTATTAGTGGTAGCTTCATTGCTGTAAGCAAGGAACTTGAAGATGGCTCAATGATTAAACTTGATACTTTAAAGAAAAAAAAGACTAAATAAAACAAAAGATGAATTACCTATTGAGTATTAAAGAAAAAAATAATGGAAAATAATTCTAAGATTATTGAAATAGAGCATATTGCTAAAATTTATAAAATGGGACTGGAACTCGTTCATGCTATTCGTGACATTACTTTGGAGATTAAAAAAAATGAATATCTTGCCATTATGGGACCTTCTGGTTCGGGTAAATCCACTTTGATGAATATACTCGGCTGTCTGGATACTCCTTCACAAGGAAAATATCATTTCAAAGGTCTTGATGTAAGCGATATGGATGATAACGAACTTGCTGAAATAAGAAACAAAGAAATTGGGTTTGTCTTCCAGACTTTCAACCTTCTTCCGAGAGCGTCAGCATTGAAAAACGTCGAACTTCCTTTAGTCTATGCAGGTGTGAATTCTTCATTAAGATATGAAATCGCAGAAAAAACACTTTCCGATGTTGGTCTCGGTGACAGAATCCATCATAAACCAAATGAATTATCGGGTGGACAGAGACAAAGAGTTGCAATAGCAAGAGCTTTGGTAACTAATCCTTCAATAATTTTAGCTGATGAGCCCACTGGTAATTTAGACACTAAAACAGGTCTTGAAATAATGAACCTTTTCCATGACCTATGGTTAAAAGGAAACACAATAATTTTAGTAACTCATGAAGAAGAAATAGCCCGAAATGCTAATCGAATAATAAAATTAAGAGATGGTCTAATCGAAAACGAAGAGATCTTAAATTAAAGATAATATCAAAGTTGTTGTAATAAAATGAAATTTGCTGAGATAATAGAAACAATCAGAATATCTTTTGAAGCCATGAAAGCAAATAAAATGAGGTCTTTTCTGGCATCAATGGGTGTTGTTGTAGGCATCTCAATTGTGATTTTAATGGGATGGGTTTTAGGTGGGCTGGACAGTGCTATGATGGATACTTTTAACATTCTCGGTACTGATATGCTATACGTTGACAAATGGGATTGGGCGGGTGGAAAATCATGGAAAGAAGTACGACAAAGAAAGCCAATTACATTAGAACAAGTTAATCAATTTTCAAATAAAATAAAGTCTGCTGATGTAGCATTCCCCTCTGCTGTTAATTGGATGGGAGGGACAATTAAATACAATAATAAGTCCTTAGAAAACATCCAGATTATGGGTACAACAAGTATGCATGGCAGCACGAGTGGTGGAGCTATTTTAATGGGCAGGCATTTTTCACTATTTGATGATGAAATTGCTCCAAATGTTGTTGTGCTTGGTCATGGCGTATATAAATCAATGTTTAATGATGATAATCCATTGGACAAAACCATAAAAATTGATGGTCATAAATATAGAATAATTGGTGTTATCAAAAAACAAGGCACTATGCTCTTGGACTTCATTGACAACAGAGCTTACATCCCATTGAAAAGATTTATAGGAACATACGGCAAATACGACAGGTCATTTTCCATCAACATCAAAGCAGGTTCTGAGGATATGCTTCCAGAAGTATATGCTGAAACCCGTGGATTAATGAGGGAGATAAGAAATATCGGTCCTTATGATGAAGATGATTTTTCAATTAACAGCGTTAAGGCATTCGAAGACCAAGTCGCTAAAATCCGACTTTATGTTTGGGGGGTAGGTATTGGCATTACGGTTCTTTCATTTATCGTTGGAATCATTGGGATTATGAATATTATGTTTGTTTCTGTAACAGAAAGAACAAAGGAAATTGGTATCAGAAAAGCAATCGGTGCAAGAAAAAGGTCAATACTTCTTCAATTTTTAGTTGAATCATCTACTCTCTGTTTTATGGGAGCATTGATTTCTCTTGCAGGTTGTTCATTACTTGTTTTTTTAGCGGCTACTTATATTCCTACTATCTGGGAAGGATGG
>RCNQ01000154.1 GCA_003731675.1 Bacteroidetes/Chlorobi group bacterium ChocPot_Mid | reverse complement strand
GGGATGATGTTGCTTTTACAGGATTGTTTATTGGTACTGATGTTCTTCTTATGAATTATGATGAGGATATTCGCTTATTATTTGGTGAACAAAAGGACAGCATATTTGTTCCAAAACACGGCTCAGAAAAAGCATTTTTTGAAATTGTTAACGAATTTGGAAGTGTTTATTCCGTCATTGCTTTTCCTTCAGCTATTTATTTGTCTGGTCTAGCTTTTTCAAATGAAGAACTAAGGACAACTGGTAGGTTACTGACAGAGGCAATGGTACTCAGCACTGCTATTTCTCAAGTTATAAAAATATCTGCAGGTAGGTCGAGACCATATACTAACGACGGTAGTAATGTTTGGAAGCCATTCAGTTTTTCCGATTCATATCCATCAGGACATTCTACTGTTGCTTTTACTATTGCAACAGTATTGTCTTGTAGAATTGACAAATGGTGGGCTTATGTTTCACTATACAGTATAGCGGCAAGCACAGGAGTTGCACGAGTATATTTAGATAAGCACTGGGCTTCTGATGTTTTGATGGGAGCAGGAATAGGAACAGTATCAGGTTTATTGATATTAAATGCGAACGAGAAAACTAAAAATGACAAAACAAGCGAAGGATTTAATTTCACTCCGGGACCATATTTTTTTAGTGTGAGTTATAGTTTTTAAGAAATTATTTAAGTTATCTTTTTTATTTGTATATAATATTTTTTCTCAGTTATTTCCGACGATGAAAACATTTTTTCATATAATTTGTGTCCATACATCGAAAATGCTGAGAAATATCCGGTGAACCATTGGTTTATTAAAATTGAATTTGAGTTCGATGCTTTGATGTCATCAATTGTCTCAACTCCACCTGTCCGGATTATATGAAATTCCTTCCGGAAATTTTTATTTTTAACTTGATTGACAGCAGTAGTACATAAATCCAAAGATTTTTGCTTAAGTATTTTTCCGCTCAACCCACCTTTGTAGGTATTAGTGAAATATTGAAAATTCTTAATATCATACCTGTCAATGTCTTCTAAATAGTTGGGATACTCAGTCGAGGTATTGCCAAAGTTAATTCCATCAAAGCCAAAGTTTATCAAATTATCAATCAGATTAGGAATTTGTTCAGAAGTAGTATCATTTGAAAACTTAACAATAACAGGTAAATTCCGTTTTCTTTTGGCTAAGAATTTTTCTGATATTTGTTCCATTCTCAGCCATAAATTCTTTTCTTGATTCTCGTGTTCAGCATGTTTTACATTAGGACAGCTCTCGTTCAATTCGATGAAATCAACATTTGCTTTCTCGAACATCTCCATCCCTTCGAGCATTTCCTTGATTGCAGTGTTCATTTCTGCATCAGGACTAAAACTCAAGCTTATACCCACAGGGCATCCTTTAACTTTTTCGATTTTTGAAAGTCGTTTTGCAATGATATCGAATCCTTCATTTGGCAGCCCCATCCAATTGCTTGCTGAACCGGAGGAATGATAAGGAAGAAAGGGATGTAAAATTCCATTTTTAAAATTCCCTTTCCTCTTACGGTAAGTTACTGTACCAGCAAGATAAGCACCTGCACCTTGTGATGCAACAGTAAAATATCCTTCAGCATTTTTAAACATACCTGCCGCATTGAACAAAGGTAATTGGAATTGGATATCCCAAAACTTTCTATGTAATTCAGATGGTGGTTCAAATTTTGTCTTTGGAATTTCACTTGATAATAATTTTAGAAATAGTTTTCTGCCATAAGAGTAAGTCAGAGTAGCAAGCCAGGGATTAATAAGCAGAATGAAAGGTCTTAACTGGTTGTCAATTTTAGCTAAAAATTCTGCTTGTGTCATTATTATAACTCCCTTCTCAATCTGGCGACAGGGATTTTCATCTGCTCTCTGTATTTTGCTACAGTCCTTCTTGCAATGTGATAACCCTTTTTCTGAAGTTCCTTAACAATTTTATCATCGCTGTAAGGTTTATTCTTGGGTTCCTCGGCAATTATATCTTTAATAACCTGCTTAATAACTGTTGTAGAAACTTCTTCACCATCTTCATTTGGAAGAGATTCACTGAAGAAATATTTTAATTCAAAAGTTCCATATTCTGTCTGAACATACTTACCATTGACGATTCTGCAAACAGTAGAAATATCCAAACCTGTTTCAGTTGAAATATCCTTATAGATTAATGGCTTCAAAGCTGTTGGACCAAAATAAAAGAAATCTTTTTGCCTTTGAGCAATAGCTGTCATTACTTTCAGCATAGTATTTTTTCTTTGTCTGATTGCCTGAATAAGGAATTTTGCTTCTTCATATTTATTTCTAATCCATTCCCTTGTTTCTTTGTTGAAAACTTTTAGTTTCGCTTCTTTCTTCAGTTTATCATAAGCTTGATTTAATCTTAAAACAGGGATTCTGCTATCGTTGACATTAATCATTAATTCATTGTTTTCTTCATTTCTGAAAACAGTAAAATCAGGAATAACAGTGTTTAAAACAGCTTCAGATTCGATACCGCCTGGTTTGGGATTAAGACGTTTGATAACATCAATTGCTTCTTTGATTTTATCTTCACTGACAGAAAGCTGTCTTTTGATAATGTGGTAATGCTTCATAGCAAAAGCTTCATAAGCTTTTTCCAAAATATCCAGAGCGAGTTTTTGTGCAGGACTTTTTTTAGGAATTAGTTTGCATTGTGCTATTAAACATTCCTGAAGATTTCTTGAAGCAAAACCCGGAGGGTCCAATGTTTGAATTATCTTAAGTACTTTTTCAGCTTGTTCAATGTTAACAGTTTTAATCAAAGGTAGTTCACTGTCTGATGTAAATTGCAAGTCTTCAATCTCGTTATTACTTGTTAATTCATCTTCCTCATCCAAACTCCAAATTTCTCTGTCAACAATTTTTAAAGCATCTTTGGAAACAGCAAACTTTTTTGAGGGATTGTCAAATACAATAACTTTATTGTTTTCCTTGTCATTTTTAACTTTTATCTGGTAATTCAACTCTGCAATTATGTCGTTAGTTTCTCTGACAATATCGTTCAAATCTCTTCTTAAATATCCGTCATTATCAACATTGCCGATAATTTGTTCACCTAAATATATTTCCTCATGTGACAGATTAGTCATTCTCAATTGTTGTAAAATTTCCTCACTAATAGTTACAACATTTTTTATTTGGAAATACTCACTATCTTCATCTTCATCACTGTAAGATTTTGTTTGGGAGCCTGTTGAATCTGAATCAGCCCAAAGCATTTTGTAAAATTCAAAAGGGTCTTTTTGTGCTTCTAATTCAGCTTTAACAGAATACTCACCATCATAATCAGAAGGGACTGATGGTTCAGTTAAATCTTCCATGCGGGTAAAATCACTATCATAACCTTCTTCGTATTCAATAGGGGCATCAACTTCAACTTCTTCCAGCATAGGATTTTGTTCAAGCTCTCTTATCACTTGTTGTTCCATCTGAATTAATGGTAGTTGCAATAATTTTAGATACTGAATCTGTTGTGGAGTCAGTGTCTGAGATAATGTCGTTTTTAAATCAAGTGATAATTTCATTTTCTAATTCTAAATTAAACATCAATAATTTCTGAATTATTGTTTTTAAATTTAATGTAATTTACAAAATTTTTATACCATGATTCACCAAATTTTCTTATAAGAGCATCTTTAACAGATTCAGCAAGCAAAATATTCTCAGTTTCACCCTTAATCAAAGCTGGCGCACATTCAGAAATCTCCGAAAAATACAGACTACCATTATTCCAATAAGCGATTCTGATTGGGAACAAATGACAGGAAAGTGGCTTTCTGAATTTTGTTTCACCATTTAAGTACGCCTTTTCCAAAGCACAAAAAGCTATTCCATTTTCGTAATAAACAAAGACACAATCCCTTTTTTCAATGCACACTGTAGAATAATTTCCTGGAAATCCTTCAATAAAACCGTTTTTGTTAATAAAATCCCTTGTTTTTTTTGAAAGGTATTTTTCGGCAATTATTTTTGCTTCCTTTATTTTTTTTACTTCATCATCAAGCACCGGAGCACCATATTCTCCATAAAAAGTGCAACAAGATCCCTTACATTTTTCTAAGTCACAACAAAATTTTTTAGTTAATATCTCATCTTCTACGAGAACTTCTTCTATTAAAGTCATTATTTTCAAATAAATTTTAAAAAAAACTTGTTTTATATCTTGCAAAATACTATTTTTCAGTTTTAATTTAAAATTTTATGAAACCGATTTACGAAAAATGATTATGAATAACAAAAATATGAGCTATAGTAACATTATCTGCACAATACTCTTTTTCTTCATCTTGTTCAAATTTTTACCTGCAGATGACAATAAGATGGTAGTAAAACAGACATTTAATAAGCTTATGATGAATGCTCATCCATTACCCAATAATAATGAATACAAAAAACAACCACCTTATATTCTATCAGAAGAAATAACTTCACCATTATTTCTCAATTCCAATATGATTGCAAAGGAAACGGAACAATATCAAATGCAAAATGAATCCTCGATAGCTGTTAACCCCCAAAATCCTAATCAACTAATAGGTTCAGCTGTTGATTATCGGGGTGAATCTTCAACATGGGTTTATTACTCTGAAGATGCAGGTAAGACTTGGATTAATTACAATCTTGGTAAATATATCCCTTCATGGAAATGTTCAAATGACCCTTCTGTAGCTTTTGACGCTGAAGGATATGCATATCTGGTTTATGGTGGTTTTGGTATTATTGACGACACTTCGCACGGAGAAAACTTCGGAGAAAATGGTGTGTTCATATCCATAAGTTCTGATGGTGGTAAAACATGGGATTCGACAAACAGGCACATTCCCGTTATTGTTCATAAAGGTAAGATGACTATGGATTCTACATTTGAAGATAAATATTATATTTCTGTGGATAATTCATCTTTATCGCCTTTCAAGAACCATCTTTATATACCTTGGAAAAGGGTAACACCAAGAGATTCAGCGACACAGATTGTAATTTCAAAATCAACAGACAAAGGAAGAACTTGGACAGCACCAATTGCAGTTAGCCCAAGAAAACCTGGTACTTCGCAGGATACTACTTATGGACAAAGCTTTCCTCTTGTAGCTACTGGACCAAATGGAGAGGTATATTTGGTTTGGAATGATGGCATTGTTCATGGGGTTGGTTTTGCAAAATCTTTAGATGGAGGTAAAACGTTTTCTGAACCAAGAATCATTCATAATTACAATATTTTTGGTGTTACAAAAGACCAATCTTCAAGCAATGATAAAGAGCCCGTTTGGCGGCACACAGTGAAAGAAGTAGTTCGTGCTGAGGCTTATCCAGTGGTGGTTGTTGATACGAGTAATTCAATGAGAAGAGGCACCATTTATTTGACTTGGGCGGCTGACAGATATCCTAACATATATTTTTCTAAATCAACAGATGGAGGAGAAACTTGGAGTAATCCCAAAATTATACATTCAGACACAAAAAATGACCAGTTTTGGCAATGGATGGCAGTTGACCCGATGAATGGTGACCTTGCAGTAATGTATCTTGATAGTAGAGATGACCCTGATAATTTGATGGTTGAATCCTATGTGAGTTATTCTCAAGATGGTGGTGAGACTTGGATTGACAGAAAAGTTTCAGATTTCAATAGTGACATCAGGCGTAATCCATTTGCAAATCATTTTGCAGGGGATTATAGCGGGATGGCTTTTTATTATGGGAAAATATATCCTTCTTGGGTTGATATGCGAAATGCAGTTAAAAATATTTTTGACAGCGATGTTTATACATCATTAATTAATGTTCAAGCTCCTGCTCCCGTTGATAATTTCAAGGTGATTACCATCCCAGAAGAACCGAATAAATTGAAAATCACTTGGGTAGCTCCTACACAACGCTCATTTGGTCAGCCATTGTCAGCAAACGATTTCCATTTCATTCTTCTGAGCTTATCAAAAGGTATTTCAATTGATTTGCCTTCATCAAAGACAGAATACTTTGATGAAGGATTAACTCAATATCAAAAATATTATTATAAAATTGCAGTTGTATCGGGACAAGATACAAGTATATTCCGATATGACTCTGCTTATGCAGGTGGTTCAAAAGAGTTGGATGTTGCTGAAATTCTATCTGCAAAGGGAGATGCAAATAATGATATTCATCTTGAAATCAAGCTTCCACTATTTCGTGCAGATAAAACAACTCAGTTAATTAATCTTTCAAAGCTTGGGTTATTCGATAAAAAAGATGAACTGATTAGGGAATTTCCACTTTTAGTTTCTGATGCAGGAAAAACTATGAATTTTACATATCATTCTGATGAACCAGGCTATTTTGATTTATATGTTAAAGTATTTGATAATAAAAATCCTGCTAATGAAAGTGCTAAAAGCAATTTAGTTGAATTTTTCACAGGAGCAATTCGAAATTCCTATTCAGACAATTTCGACAATGGATTCCGAAAGTATAGGTTTACAGAATCATGGAATACTACATCAGCTTTTTACAGAACAGCACCGGCATGCTTGACCGATTCTCCAGAAGGCACATACAAAAAAATGGTAGATAATCACATTGACCTCTTCCCTGTTAAGACGAATAAAGAAGAAGAGCTGATACTTGAATTTTGGCATGCGGCTTTGATATCGAAAAGAGATACTGCAAAAATTGAGATATCAAATGACTATGGACAAACATGGAACAGAGTAGTTGGATTCAATCAATTGGATTATCCTTTTTGGCAAGATGGTACAAGAAATCAAGAGGATTGGAAATACGAAAAAATAACAATTCCCTCAGAAACAGAAGATACCGTTTTACTTAGATTCAGCATTGTAACAAAGCTTGGTGCGGCAGATGACGGCTGGTATATTGATGATTTAAATATTTACAATCAACCGATTGGAGTTGAAGATAATAATCTTAATAATCAGATAGTTCTTTATCCCAACCCAACATCAAACATCTTAAATATTCATTATGACCAAATTTCAAATATTGATTTATCAAATATCAGGATTTATTCTATTTATGGAAATGAAATTAAATTATATCCGAAAAGTATTTCAGAAAATAATATTGAATTTGATGTTTCCTCTATTCCACAGGGAGTTTATTTTTTAAATGTTTCATTTGTAGATAAGGTTCAGAGGATGAAATTCGTGAAGACAGAGTAATTGATACTAATAAAAAGAAGATATTGTAGTGGAAGCTACAATATCTTCTTCCTCATTTCTTTTTTTTCTGACTGATGCTTTTTGTTTTGCAAAATCTTTTCCTTTAGAGCTTTGGGTCTTTTTCTTTTCTGACGTTTGATTTTCTCTGCATCTGCTTTTGCTTTTTTAATCTTGGTTTCTTCTATCTTTTCCAGCTTTTCTAAAAGCAATTTCAAAGCCAGTTCCCTGTTCTTCTTCTGAGTACGATACACCTCACATCTAACACTGATTCCTGTCGGGATGTGCTTCAATCTGACACAAGTAGAAACCTTGTTTACATTCTGCCCTCCCTTGCCACCGGAGCGTATGAATGTCTCTTCTAAATCTTCTTCTTTTATTTCTATAGCCATTTTTTGTTGTTAGAAAAAAAGCAATAAATCCTTCACGCAAATATGCAATGAAGCAAAGACATTAAGTTATCAATATTTATACTTTTTAATTGATTGAATATTTCACTTTTCCTTCATTAAGCATTTTTAGTTAGCTATGTTCACCCAACCATCTTTCGGCATCAATTGCCGCCATGCAACCACTGCCTGCGGCTGTTACTGCTTGACGATAGACATGGTCCTGACAATCTCCGCAAGCAAAAACTCCTGGTATATTTGTATAGGTTGATTTTCCTTGTGTAACGATATAGCCATTCTCGTCTAAATCAATGATTCCTTTTAGAAATTTAGTGCTTGGGTCATGCCCTATTGCTATAAATGCACCATCTGCAGAGTGTTCTGTGATTTCGCCTGTTTTAACATTTCTGACTTTAACTCCTGTCAATCTCTTGATTCCGTTTTCTGTGACACCTGTATATTCATCAATGACTGAATCAAGTAAAAAATTAATCTTTGGATTTTTTTCTGCACGTTCTGACATAATCTTCGAAGCTCTGAATTCCTGACGCCTGTGGACAATTGTAACAGAACTACATAGATTTGCAAGATAATTGGCTTCTTCCATTGCAGTATCTCCCCCACCGATAACGAACACTTTCTGGTTTCTGAAAAAGAATCCATCACAAGTAGCACAAGCAGATATGCCAACTCCCCAGTATTCATCCTCACCTTTAGCATGCAATCTTCTTGCTGTAGCTCCTGTGGAAATTATGACAGCATCTGCAGTATATTCCTTATTGTTTGTAGTGTAAAGTTTAAATGGACGATTTGAAAAATCAACTCTTTCGATAGTTTCATAAATTGATTTTGCACCAAATCTGTGAGCTTGTTTGCGGAAAATATCCATCATTTCCGGTCCCATAACTCCATCGGGAAATCCGGGATAATTCTCAACTTCTGTTGTAATCATAAGTTGTCCACCGGGCTGGTCTCCTTCAAAAATAACTACTTCCAAATTTGCCCTACTTGCATAAAGTCCTGCAGTGAATCCTGCCGGTCCTGAACCGACAACTATTAGCTGATGATGTTCTGCCATTTTTTTATCCTTAATTTTTTATTAAATATTATATTTTTTAATTACCATTTTCACTATCGTCAAAATAATAAATTTGTCAGATATTACGAAAGCAATATAATATTATTTTTATTAGATGAATTTACCAAAAACACTCCAAAGATTACATCAGACCAAATTTCAACTTAACTAACTTTTCATCTCACTACTTTTTCTTATATTTGCTAATCAATTTATTAAGGATTTAATATATTATATGAATACAAAAAGAGTTTTGATAGGTACCAGAGCAAGTGAACTTGCTATCTGGCAAGCAGAATTTGTTAAAAAGATTATTAAAAGGCAGTATCCTCAATTGGATATAAATTTAAAACTGATAAAAACCGAGGGAGATAAAGTATTAGATACTTCTTTAGATAAAATTGAAGGCAAAGGACTATTCACTAAGGAGTTAGAAAATGAATTGCTGGCAGGTGAAATTGACATGGCTGTTCATTCTTTAAAAGATTTGCCGACTGATTTGCCTACTGGCTTAGTTTTAGGAGCTATTACAGAACGTCAAAGTGTGGAAGATGTCATTGTTGCAAAAGAAAAGAGAATGTCAATCCGTAAATTACCTAAGAAAGCTGTAATTGCAACCGGTTCGCTGAGAAGACAGGCACAGGTAAGATATTTTCGCAAAGATATATCTATTCTTGACCTCAGAGGTAATATCCAAACAAGAATCAAGAAATACCTTGAATCTAATTGGGATGCCATAATTCTTGCGAAAGCAGGTTTGGAACGTCTTGGAATGGAAGAATATATTTCAGGTGTTCTTGAAACAAGGGAAATGCTTCCTGCTGTTGGTCAAGGTGCTTTGGGTGTTGAAATTCGTCAGGATGATGCATTCGTCAAAGAACTATTGAAAAAAGTCAACCATCTGAATACTGAAATTGAAATAAAAGCTGAAAGAGCATTTTTGAAAAGATTAGGAGGTGGTTGTAAAACTCCTATTGCAGCTTATGCCAAGCTTAAGAAAAATACTATGGGGCAGATTATTTTACTTATTGATGGCTTAGTTGCTACAACTGATGGTAAAAATTACTTTAGAAGTACTATTTCTGGTTCACCAGATAATCCTGAAAAAGTTGGAATTAATTTAGCTGAGTCTATTTTGAAAATGGGAGCGAAAAAGATTATCAAAGAAGTGAGAAAAAATTATCAATTACAAAGATAAATATACAGGAAAAATAATATGTCACAATTAGAATTCAAAAGATTTAGAAGATTGAGGAATAATCCGATTATTAGAGATATGATGAGGGAAACACATCTGTCAGTTAAGGATTTTATTTATCCATTGTTTGTGATAAATGGTGAGAAAATAAAAAATCCGATTAAATCAATGCCGGATGTTTATCAAATGTCTATTGATGTTCTTGTCGAAGAGTGTAAGCAAGTCAGGGATTTAGGAATACCTGCTGTTATTCTTTTTGGTATCCCTGAAAAGAAAGATGAAATCGGCTCTGATGCTCAATCTGAGAATGGTATTATTCAAAGAGCCATAAGTGCAATTAAACAAAATGTACCTGATTTACTGGTAATTGGGGATGTCTGTATGTGCGAATATACTTCACATGGACATTGTGGAATTGTTTGCGGGAATGAAGTAATGAATGATGACACATTGATACATCTTTCAAAAATTGCATTAGCTCAGGCAAAAGCTGGTGTTGATATGGTCGCTCCTTCAGATATGATGGATGGTAGGGTTGCGGCAATCAGGCAGACTCTTGATACTCACAAATTCAAGAATCTACCTATAATGAGCTATTCTGCAAAATATGCCTCTGCATTTTACGGTCCGTTTCGTGAAGCAGCTGAAGGTGCTCCGAAGTTTGGCGACCGCAAATCTCATCAGATGGATTATGCTAACTCCGATGAAGCATTAAGGGAAGTTGAAGAAGATATTTTTGAAGGAGCTGATATTGTGATGGTTAAACCTGCTGGTGCTTATCTCGACATTATTTATAGGGTAAAAAATGAATTTGGAATGCCCACGGCTGCCTATCAGGTAAGTGGTGAATACTCCATGATTAAAGCTGCTGCTGAAAAGGGATGGTTAGACCATGACAAGATTATGATTGAAACCCTTACAGCTATTAAAAGAGCAGGTGCAGATATGATTTTAACTTATTTTGCAAAAAATATGGCAACTATACTTAACAAAGGTTAATTGTATTTATTTTACACTGATTTTCATTTTGAAATAATGTAAGTTTTAAAAGATATTATGATTATAAGCAAAAGTATAGAATTATTCGAGAAGGCGAAGAAAAGAATGCCCGGTGGCGTGAATTCACCGGTTCGTGCTTTCAAATCAGTGAGAGGTACTCCAATATTTATGGAAAGAGGAGTAGGTTCGAAAATATTCGATGTTGACGGCAATGAATATATTGATTACATTGGAAGTTGGGGACCTCATCTTTTCGGACACAATCCTGATTTTATAATAAAAGCAGTTCAAGAAGCATTATTGCAAGGAACAAGCTTTGGCACTCCAACTGAAAATGAAGTAAAAATGGCAGATTTGGTCTGTGAGTTAATGCCATCAATCGAAATGGTTAGAATGGTCAACAGTGGCACTGAAGCTACTATGTCTGCAATTCGTTTAGCCCGTGGTTACACAGGAAAAGATAAAATCATTAAGTTCGAAGGATGCTATCACGGACACGGAGATTCATTTTTAATTAAAGCCGGCTCTGGTGCTTTGACATTTGGAGTACCTACGAGTCCGGGTGTAACAAAGTCAAGTTCTGCTGATACTTTAATAGCTAATTTTAATGATATTAAATCTGTTAAAGAGATAGTAACAAAAAATAAGAATAATATAGCAGGCATTATTATTGAACCGATTGCTGGAAATATGGGTGTTGTTCCTGCTGATAAAACATTTTTACAGGAACTCAGACAAATTTGTTCAGATGAAAAAATCGTTTTAATATTTGATGAGGTGATGACTGGTTTCAGAGTTGCAAAAGGAGGCGCTCAGGAGCTTTACAATATTAATCCTGACTTAACAACACTTGGGAAAATAATCGGTGGTGGTTTTCCCGTTGGTGCTTATGGTGGAAAAGCAGAAATTATGAATCATATCTCCCCAGCTGGTCCTGTTTATCAGGCAGGAACTCTGAGTGGAAATCCAATAGCAATGACAGCAGGTACTGCGGCATTAACTCAAATTAAAAATCATCCTGAGATATATAGTGAACTTGAAGAAAAATCTGCATTACTTGAAAAAGGAATGCATGAGAATTTGAAGTTACAGAATTTAAAGTATAGTATTAATAGAGTTGGTTCCATGCTTTGCCAATTCTTCACTGAAGAAGTTGTTACTGATTACAAAACAGCAATACATTCAGACACAGAAAAATATGCAAAATATTTCCATAAAATGCTGGACAGAGGAATATATTTAGCTCCAGCACAATTCGAAGCTATGTTTGTTTCTACGGCACATACAATTGATGATATTAAGAAAACAATTGAAGCACATAGAATGTCATTGAAATAACAAAATATTTCAATAATTGAGTCCTTTTTCTGCTAATTCTTGTCTTTTCTTTTCAATAGTCAAAAGCTTGGTTCGGACGGCTTCTCCCAAATCAATATTTCTGGAGTTTACATAATTCATCAAAGCAATCAGAACATCAGCGGCTTCATCCTGAAATATTTCATGTGGAACAACCTTGCCTTTCCATCTTTTCTTCTCGGCATTGGCAAGTTCACCGGCTTCCCCATTGAGTTCAAGGCAAAAAAATTCCGGAGAACGCTCCGGAAAATTTTTCTTTTGATATTCATCAAATAACTTTTGCACTTCCGACAAGTTCCTGTTTGCAGAACTTACGAAATCATCTATTGACAACATATATTCAAACCTTACAAAGGATTAATCATTACCGTTATCATCACCGGGGACATCCCTGAGTCTATAACCGACACCTCTGATACTTTGGATGATTGGTTTTGCAGAATCTTCGCCCTCTATCTTTGACCTCAATCTTTTAATATAAACATCAATAATATTCGATTCAGGGTCGAAATTGTGCCTCCAAACATGCTGAGTAATGGTACTTCTACTTAAAATCTTATTCTTATTTCTCATAAGATATTCGAGTAAAGCATATTCTTTAGTCGTTAGTTCAATTTCTACACCTGAACGATACGCAAAGTGGGAAACAGTATCTAAAATCAAATCCCCGCATCTCAACTTTGTTGACTTATCAGGACCTGTACGTCTTAAAATTGAACGTAATCTTGCGGCAAGCTCTTCAAAGCTAAATGGTTTTGCAAGGTAATCATCTGCACCTAAATCCAGACCCTGCACTCTGTCATCCGTCGAACCTCTGGCTGTAAGCATCAAAATAGGGGTAAGTATTCCTGCTTCTCTCAATTCCTTAAGCACAACAAATCCATCTTTGCCTGGAAGCATTACATCTAATAAGATAGCATCAAACTGATTGTTGATAGCCATATTCAATCCAGTGTTGCCATCATAAGCAGTATCGACAATATATCTCTCCTCCTCTAATCCGTGTTTGATGAAGTTGGCAACTTTACGTTCATCCTCTATAACTAAAATTCTCATATATCATTCCTTAAAATAAATTAAACTTAATTAATTTAGTTTTTTAACAAAACCTAAGTTAACAAAATATGAAAATTTTATGAATAGCCAAAAAAATAATTAAAAATCAAAGAAAATTTTTTATTCTTTTTTATCAAAATGATGATAATCTTTAAAGGATTCAAAATTACCTCCCCATCTCCACCCTCTTTTTAGAAATTCAATAACAATGGGATTGTCTTTTGTGAAAGTATAAGACATTTTTGAATTATATATTGCTCCTTCAGGGGATATTCTGCCATTTTCGTAAATTACAGGATTATTAAATGGATTGATGTCAATAGCTCTGCCTAAAGCATGATTGGATAATCTCGAAGTACCAGCCACAAATCTATAACAAAATGCAGAAGTATTATTATCAGCCATCGAAGAATCATCGTCCCATCCATATTTAACTATTGGAATGACTTTATTAATAGGAAATTTTATCTTTAAAATTGTATCAAATATTTCTTTTACATCTGTTTCTACTTCTTTGTTAACTAGTAGTTGTCCTTGATGAAGTTTATTGTCAAAAGAATAATATTTAACATTTAGCAATACCAAATCATTAATAACATTTTGAGGAGCTTTTGTTCCCTCGACAGACTCTTCAAAAGTCATATCCGAGTCAATAATCACTTCTGCCGAAGTAATTTCATAAGAAATCAGGAATACAATTAAAACTGATAAAAATCTTATCATTCTATTTCCTTTTTTTTAATATAAAATTTTTAATATAAAAAGCTGTGTCTGGAAAAGCTCTTAAAATGGAACGCAATTGGAAATTATAATTCTTCCGCATATAGAACAAAGCTAAAATCGCATTGATAAAGACATAAGTTATAAGTCCAAAAGGTATCAAGTCTGTCCTTCCCAAATAAGCAATAATAACTAAAGTAGCAGAAGAAATAATAACACTGATTATCGCTGAATATAGTGCTACCTGCGGTTTACCTAATGCTGTTATTATGGAAAATAACATAAGGAAAGGCATTCCAACTGCTGCTAATAAAAGTAAATTGAATTGACCGATAGCTCCATGATAAGTAGCAGGTAAAAATGCTTTTATAACAAATTCACTAAGACCCAGTTCCAAAATAGCAATTATAAAGATAAAAGCTAATAATAAGAAGGATACAGCTTTAGTCATCAAGTCATTCAAGGCATTCAGATTCTTATTTTCTATTTGCTTAACAGCCGAAGGATAAACTAATCCAAAGGCAGCATTTAATACTTCATCAAACACCCTGAATAAATTCTTTGCTGAGTAATATACCCCGGTTGCATCAGTCTTGAAAAAATACTGGACTATATATAAATCAAGAGTTTTCGGCAAATAATTGACCGCTGAATAGACTGTCCAGGGAAAAGTAAATTGAATAATTTTGGAATACTTAATATCACCCTTAAAATCAAAGTTCAATTCCTTTCTTTTCAAAATAATAGCAAAAAAAGAGCTTAATCCAGCCCCTGTAAAATATATAATCAACATATTATCGAAAGACAAAGTACCAAATTGGATAATATAATACATTGTTAAAACTATCATTGTCCCAAAGAAACTCATGTCAATTAAAAATAAATTTTTATAATCCAGACATCTGTAAACAATCTTGATTATAAAAGTCCTGGGTATTGCTAAAAGAATCAGAATTGGTAATGTATAACCGATTTTAATAAAACCATCTTCATTTAAAATTTTTGCTAATTCAAACCGAAAAAGATAAACAACTATTGAAGCTAATAAAGCCATTATAATTTGTGTCAGTAATGCCATAGAATTAACTTTATTCTTGTTCTCTTCTGACATTCCAAATTGAATTAAACCTTGCAGGGCGAATGAATCAATAACTATATAAATCCATGTATGCAAAGTAATCATTAAACCAAATAATCCCCACTCGGAAGTTGTCAATGCTCTCATTTGAAATAAGGAAACCAATCCGTAGATAAAAAACAAAGATTTATCTGCAAATGACCAGGAAATTTTATCCAGATGTTCTTGAATTTTCATAAAATCATTATTCCTTTATTTCAATTTTCCAATTTATTTTATTCTCTTCACTTGATAATATTATTTTTTTCGCTGGAATGATGTTGCCATACCCATTAGAATAAAAATAAGTCTCAACCTTTGCTTCAGCATTCTGATAAGTTAAAATTATTGAATTATTGCTGCAGTCTAAAATTACACGATTACTGTCAAGCGATTCTATTAAGACTCCAGGTGCCAGGTGAAAATTAATTCTTTTAATTCCTTTAAATTCACATAAATCAACACCTGTAATGAATGATTTTTCAAAAGTTACAATTCTTTTATGAGTTTTCGGGTAACCGAAATGTTCACCGACGAAAATCCTTTCGGAAAATTCCAGCACCCTCCCTCTTGATTTGATTTTATGGAACCAAAACAAATCATCTTTTGAATTATTCAACCAATCATTCTGTTCATATCCTGCTATCTCCAGAGTATTATGCATTTGGGTTGACCGATATAAATTTCTTTTTTCAGGTAACGCTGTATAATTATATGTCCCAGGGTCAACAAATACTTCAGAGTTCTTAACAATCATACAAATACTAAGGTTGTCATTATGAGAATGTCCTCCTTTACCATTTTGTCCAAGCGAACCGCACTTGATATAAGTATCATAAATTGGAGATTTGTTGATATATAATCCGAATTCAGGAAAGGATATCGCTGTCATATCTTCATTTTTATTATCAAATAAGTTATTGCTTATATCCTCTGAAAATTCATTAATGGTTTGTAAATCCAGCACATCAGATTTTATAAATGAAATAATATTTTTATAAAAAGACATTTTACTTACTACATTTTCGGGGAAATAATAACAATACTCAGTATTTAGGAAACCAGAAATCAATGAAAGTACTTTTAATGAATAATCGGATAATTCATTATAAAATACATCTTTAGAATAATTATTCTTTGGTAAAAATTTAATTAATTGACCACTGTCATTATCGCCAATTTGAACAGTTTTACCTGTTTGATTCACAATAGAAATTGTAAATTGTAAAATTGATGCAAATCTTTCCCAAAAAGTTTTCGGTAAAATTATTTTGTTATTTTCAATTTTAAATTTCTGTTTTTCATACTGGAACAATTTTTTATTCGAGAATAAATCAACATATCGGATTGTATTTAAACTATTTAATTTATCTTTGTTCAATGAAGATAAAAAAGACAATGACATTAACAATACTTCTACAACATAAAGATGATAAGCAACAGATTTTTCAAAATTACCTCCATCACTGAGAAATTGAATCTCAGTTTCGTTAATCAATTCCTGAATAGCAAAAGCTAACCAACTGTTTGTTATTTCATTTGTATTCAGATATGAAGATATTATTAATAATGAGGCAATATTAGTAAAATAATGATTACCTCTCATACCTGATGACCATTCGAGATTATTTGTCAAGTGATTCGCATGATGAATAATGGAATCCAAAAATATTTGTTCAAATTCCTCATCAAAATCAACCCCACTACCTTTAAATATATCATAAGCAATTAACCAATTGACAGCTCTGATTCCAATATCCATAGAACACATCCACTGTACGCCATAACGTGGAGGATTAGAAGCTATGAAGTCCAATACTTCGTTTTTGAATTCTTTAACGTAAATATTATCGTCAAATATGTTGTTTTCATTGTCAATATCACCATCATTTTTCTTCTTCTGATTCAAGGCAAAAGCTAAAGCAAGCCAAACCAAATGCTGCATCCTTCCCAATTCCCATGGTACTTTAATATCAGCACCCTTGATATTTCCGTATTGAATATCAAAAGACCATTCTGTAGCATTCCATCTGTATCCGGATTTAAAATCCAACTGCCAGTCAATAGGAGTATATTCAATTGATATTTTTGAGGAAATAGATAAACTTCTGTCAAAATTCAAAGGATTAACATTTTTCTTCAACCAATTATACCAAATGTTAGTAATATTCTGACCATCATAGGAATTAATAAATTTAACAGTATCATTTTTAATAATTATATTATCAATACCTTTGACATCACATCCCGGTTCTACAATTGTTAATCCTGAACCGAGAACATTAAACTGATGCTGAACAACCCTATCTGCTTCATTTAAGATATTTTCACTCTGCAATGGAATCTGATTTTCATATTCATAAATAAAATCGTAAGAATTAAAACGAGAGGAAATTATATTAAAGTTAGCTTTTGAATTATCAAATAAATTTCTAAAATTTTTTGGTTGATTAATATCCCTTAAAATTTTAGTGATTTTAGAGAAAAAAGAAAATTTACTAATATTGTCATCTTTTTGATAAAATAAAAAGGTTGAAGTTTCTAAATCTATTAATCTTTGTCTGTTTTTATCAAGAGTTGAAAGCAAATTATCTAAAATTTTCCTGAATGCTATTGCAGGAGAAATCTTGAATACTCTAACAAAAAAATAAAGCTTATTTAGCATTTTCGAAAAATGTTAAATTATTTAAAAAACAAATTTATACTTATGTTCATTCATATACAATTATTATTATTACATAATTTTCAATAAATTTGAATGCAGAACTGATTGAAAATACAAAATAACATTCAAAAATCTCGTCTTTTAGCAACAAAACAAAAAAAATAATAGAAATTGATTAAAACAGAGAAAATATTATCATCATGGTGGAAAAGAATTATATTTTTTTCATTACTTACTTCTATTATTTACTTGATTACTGATTACTTAATGACAAATTACTTTTTTGGAATCATCTATTTCTATTACAATTTGACTTTCTCCTTATTTTTCGCTGTCTTGATATCATCAATTCTAACCGAAAGATTAAGATACAATAAGCACTTGTTTACCTTTGGTCTAAGTTTTACAAATAGAACAATCATTGATATTTTCCATGGTCTTTTATTGGTAATAATACCTTTTTCATTGTTAACTCTATTCATTAACTATTTTTATTTTAATGAGATTAGTTGCAGTCTAATTCACCATGAATTTATGTATTTTACTTTGTTCATTCTCATAGCATCAGCTTTTGAAGAGCTTTTGTTTCGTGGAGTTATCTTTCAGGCATTATTAGAAAAACTTGGAATAGGTATTACTTTATTAATTTCAAGTTTAATTTTTTCATCAGTGCATTTGTTCAACAATCATTTTAATTTGATTGCTTTTATTAATACTTTTCTTGCAGGAATGGTTTTAGGATTAATGTATATACAAACGAAATCTTTATATTTACCAATAAGTTATCATTTTTTCTGGAATTATTTGCAAGAATTGATACTAAACTCCAATATAAGTGGAAATTCATTTGAATTTTCGATTTTTACACAAGATTTTAGTTCATTACCAATATTATTTTTCGGAGGGTCTTATGGTATTGAAGGAGGTTTAGTAGCAACTTTATTATTGATAATCACAGGTATTATAGTATTATTATTGGCAAAACCTTCACCATATATTACATCGAAATTACTAAAAAGGAAAATTTTTGAAAGTATTTTATAAATTTTTGAGACGTTTTTGCTGTTTTTGTGTCTTTATATATGAGCGATTGACAAAAATTAAAAAACACGCACACACACTCGCTGACCGAAAGGTCTAAAGGTCGTAAATAAACCCTACGACCTTTTTTAATTATTTACCGTTCTACCCCAAATAGCATTCTGTCCACCTCGAAGAAACCTAATTATTCCAAGTAAAAATCCTATATTCATGCTAATCGCAAAAAGTAATATTCTGAATGGGAAAAAATTGATTTTCACTTTCTCAAGAATCCAACCGAGTAAAGCACCACCATAAAATAGTATATGAAAATAAACCAAAGGTATAAACAAGTATGAATCAGGTGCTAAAAAAATGGTAGAAAGACTAATTAAAATCATGTATATTGGCAAAAGCCATCTTAATATCTTATGATTCCAAATAAAAAATGAAGCCCAGCCATATTTCGGATTTAATATTTTCTTGCAATAAAAGACAGTTGATAATCCACCTGCAACAAGTCGTACCCTTCGAAGCATTTCTTCTTTGGTTGATTTCTCTCTTACTTCATGAATAATTGTATCTGAATCATAGATAACCCTTTTTCTGTTGATAGCTGTTTCAAGCATTCTGAAAAAATCATCACAAACTTTATCATTTGGAATTTCAGTGTAAACCTCCCTTTTAATTGCATAAAGTCCTAAGCTATTGATATTTGAATAAATATCAGATTCATTTTTTCTTATGAATCTTTCATATTTTTGATAAACTGACTCACCAAATCCACCTGCTGAACTATCATTATCTGAGCTATAAATCTTTAATGCTGCCATTACTGCACCAACTGAGTCATCGGATAATACAGATAATAATTTTTTAAATGTATCCTTTTGAATTCTCAGGTCTGCATCCATATAGAAAATTACTTCAGAATCAGATTTGGATACTAAATAATTCAAGACATTATTCTTTCCAATTCGATTAAGTTCGTATATTTCCAATGTATTATGGGTTTTAGTTAATTCTTTGACAACATCAACGGTTTTATCTGTTGAACCATCAGAACCAACAAGAACCTTAATTTTATTTAAAGGATAATTGGAATTATAAATTGATTCTATTGCACCTTGAATTAATTTCTCCTCATTGTATGCTGCTATAATTATACTTATTTCAGGTTCATAGTCTTCATTTTTTTTAATTGGTTTTTTAAATAACTTAGCTGAAATATAAATGATAACTGGATAAAAAATTAAGACATTTAATATCAGGAAAATATTTATTATTATAATTATTTCAAAAAGCATTTTTGGGAGAATTAAAAATCAACAAAAGAAAATTTGATAAATAATAAATGTGTCTTTGTATCTATTATTGTTCTATAGCTATAATTGGCTTCAACCTGAAAGTCCTTAATAAATTCGTAACTTATGTGAAAATCAAATTTTAATGATTTAATAAGTTCACCATCAAGAAATCTGACTTTAAAATTATCGTCTGGTCTTCTTGTTTGCAATGGGTCTGCCCCAACATTTTTGATTAAATCTCCATTTTCATCATAAATGTTAGCTCCATGTCTTTCATTACTTACTTTAAAAATCATTGGGTGGTGACTACCAAACCACCAATATTTTAAAATCAAAGATATCTCATCAGAATTTGGGAGAAGTCCTGTACCTATAAGCATTTCGTCGTTTGTATAGGAGTTTATACTGTCAAAATGACTGAAAGTATATGGTTCAACTCTTGCGTATTCTAAACCGATATCCAGATTAAAATGGAAATTATAAGTTAATCCTATATTCCAAGCAGATTTATTGCTCCAATATCCCGTACCAATTTCTTCAAATCTGATGTCATCGAGTAAATAGCTACCTTTTAGTTGTAAATTATTGAGAAAACGGATTGTCAGGTCACCACCCATTAATGAATTGTCTCTGTCATGCAGTGCATGTTCAAGAGATTTGAAAAAACTTAGTGGATTGATATAAGCTAAATCTATTCCTCTTTTGGAATAGATAATACCTTCCCAAAAAGCAACTTCTCCCCAATCCGGTTTAAGTGCGAATCTGTGGGTCACGAGATATTTCTCTGGAAATGAAGAGTTAAAACCTGCTTTATTTACTGCCTGGTCAACTGCAAGAATACCTGAGTGAGTGTATCTGTATTCGAAGTTACTAAATCTTGCTCCAATACTAAAAGCATCACCTGGTGCGGCATTATTTGAGACAAATAGTCTCTGAGCAATTCCCGAACCGACAAGTCTGGTCTCTCTGCCGATGATTGCATAGAACCAATCATAATCAAATCTGATATGTGATTCACTAAAATCAAAATCACTGTTTAAATCGGCAAATTTTACATTTTGCTTTAATTTGTGGAATTCTTCTAAAGCTAAATTCCTGTCTCCATTAATCAACATACCATTTGTAGCCTGAAGAAAATAACCAAAATGTTTCCCTAACGAACCGTATAGCCTGAATCCAAGCTCACCTAAGGTTACGTTTCTTGATTTGACTTCCTCGCTGGAAAAGAGAGCTTCAACAGATGCAAGAGGTTTTAATTTTACAGAATTTACAGAATCCTGAAAGTAATAAATATACTTGTCATTATCATGAAAGAAACTTGAACTAAAGACTTGATTTTTTTCTGTCTCACTGTAAATCAATACCGCCTTTTCAATAGGTAACACATTAAAATCAATTAAATGTTCGTCCAGAATATGTTTTTCAACATCTGTTAATTTATCTTTATTTTGATTGATAATATTTAATGCAGAAATTATTTCATTTCTTTGTAAAGGTAGTTGCGATGTACTGAAATGTGGAAGCAATCCACGGGATTCACTTCTGAATAAGAATTCATATACTGGATGAGAAATCGGCACATTTTCAACCTGACTGAATACTAATAAAGGAAGAATAAATAAAATTAAAATTGTTGCATATATAAATTTACCGATAGCTTTAGATTTTTTTTGCATACTATATTCAGATTTTTCTATACTTAAATTATTTTCTTGTCCACCAGTAAATTGTATTAAGTAATCCCCACAAAGAAGATGCAACACTTGCTAATATAATCCATGTTTGAGCTTCTGCTTCAGCTGGTTTACTTGGTGGTGCAGGAACATAAATTTCGTCACCTGCATAAACAAAAATATCATCCTCCCCTTCAACCCAGGTTTTATTTTTCCCTCTGATGATTCTTGCGGCACTTTTTTTTGCTGTTTCACTAAATCCACCAGCTTTTTCAATGTACCAATTCATATTTTTGCCTTGTTCAAATTGAATGTAACCTGGATTTTTCACTTGACCAAATACGAAAACACTTTTAGGATTTGAAGGAATTTTAATGATATCTCCATCCTTTAATGTAATATTTGCTTTGTTATCACCTTTAAGGAATATGGCTTCAAAATCACAGGCAACTCTTGGTTCTCGCATTATTATTTCCATTTGGTAGCGAGTTGTATCGTAAATAGTCAAACTACTGTGCTTGAATTTCTCCATTAACTGATAATTAACACTTTTTGGGTCAGTCAAACTCTCGTCTCTTCTTATTATTGTTGCAAGTGGAAGGTATGCATCATTTGTGAAACCGCCACACATATCAATGACTTCTTTGATTGTAGTTTTATCGCTCTCAATTTTATAGACACCTTCTTTTTGCACATTACCAATGACAGATACTACACCAAAGCTGTTAGTTTTAGATTTACTCTTTTGACCAATAACGATGAAGCTACCAGGTTCCAAATCTACATCTTCCTGTAACAAATTCAATTTGCTGTCTATTTTCAGATTGATATTACCTTTAGTTGGCAAATAAAGAGTAACATTTTCCAAATCGGCAACATCAGTCAAACCACCGCCCATTTTTAACAAAAGAGAAGCTTTGTCACCTTGTTTGAAACAAGTAATAAAGGGTTTAATAACTGCACCGGAAATGCTTATATTTGACGATTCATTGTTGTCGAAAGGTACAAAGATTCTGTCACCTTCAACAATGTAAGGGTCATAGGTAGCATCGTTAAGGATTTGTCCTTTTTCTAAATCTGCAAATTCGGAATTGCCGTCACTATGACTCACTAAAATATTTCTTGTTTGATATGTATATGTATAAGGAATACCTGAATTAGAAAATAATTCATCAAATTGCTTTTTCTTTTCAGTTTTTTGATATAGCATTATCCCTTGTTGTAATGTTGTAAAGGATGAAGGTTTTAATTGATTGGCAAATCTCAGGACAGTCGAAATCCTGTAAGATGCGGGATAAGTATATGTACCGGGATTAGTAACATTTCCTGAAATTTCGATAATCACGTTGCGTGGTTTGTAAAGTGAGACAAAAGCTAATGATTCTTTATTATTATCTTTAATCTTATTTAAAATCATATCTCTTGCCTGAGCCAGTGTCATTCCTTTTAAATCCACTTCACCAATACGAGGAACAATCAATCGGTTTTCAGCAGTTACTATTGCTACTTCCTTTTGAGTAACAGAGGAAAGATTTTGAATTAATAAAATATCACCGGGACCTACTTTGTATTTTTCCGGGTCAATAATATTCCCCATAGGAAGAGACATAGAGTTATTCGACTGTTCACTGTTCAATTGTTCTAAGGCATCGGTTTTCATCATGCTTTCCAAATCAAAAGATGATATGCCTTTTATTTGAGAATAAATCAAATTGCTTTGCAGTAGAATGCAAATGAATAATACAAAATACTTCTTCATAAATTTAATCAAAATAATTATCGTTTCTAACAAATAACAAGATTGCAATTTAATAAAAAATAATTCTTTGAGCATAGTTTTCATTAACAATTGCAACGCTTATATATTAACGACGTCAATAAATTACATTAATTTGAAAAAGTAAAAAAAAACTCTTCAGGATTAGTTGAAGAGTTTTTTGAATAATAGTTCTAAGTAACTAATTTATTTCATTGCTTTATTTATGGACTTTAAGAATGTTTCTTTGTCACGGGCACCGACAATCTTTTCAATAATATTACCTTTTCTGTCAATGATGAAAGTTGTTGGAATACCGGAAATATCACCGTAAGGTGAAACTATATCTTTTGTGGGTAAAAAGATATGGTAATTTATTTTCATTTGTTTTGCAAAACCTTTGACCAAACTTCTGACTTGCTCAAGAGTTCCCCTATTATCTAAAGCGACAGATATAACAATAAAATCTTTTTTAGGTAATTCTTTGTTTAATTCAATTATATCTGGAATCTCCATTCTGCAAGGACCACACCAGGTAGCCCAGAAATTAAGAAACACAACTTTGTTTTTAGTAATTTCAGAGAATTTAAAAGTTTTACCATCATCAACCCATTCGAAATCAACAGCTTTGCCAGTTTGTGCTTTACCGACGTTTGTAACATCGAGGACTTTAGGTTCTTTTTCCTGATTATCTGTTATTTGTAGTTGAGATTCTTTTGTTTGAGAATTTCCTGATTCATTCTTTTCTCTTGAACATGCATAATTGCTGATTAAAAAGAAGGTCAGTAATATCGAATAACTTAATAATTTAATAATTTTCATGTTTTCTCCATTTATTAATAATATTTTTTTTATTCAACGTTCCACTAATAAAATTATTTGAAAATATTTTAAACATAATTTGTTGAAATATAACGGTTTCTAATTAAGTTATTGAAAACTATATTCCTTAATAGCAATATAGTTATTTAACTTTTTTCCTCCAACTTTTCAAAGTTGCAATAAAAAAACCAATCACAACAAGGATTGAACCAATCCAAACGAACATCATAAAAGGTTTAATCGTAGCTTCAAAAGTGAATACTTCTTTCGGTCCTTTTGTTTGCATGCCATCTACAAAGAATGAAAATTCAGCTGTTGACTGTGACATATCATCAGGGTCAACACGGAAGTTCGTAAAACCGATTGATACATTTGAATTTTTTAATTCCTTCCAAAATGGAGTAGAATTACCATTTGACATATCCAAGCTGATAAACAATGTATCGAGGGTAGTGTCTTTCTCAGTAATAAATTCAAGAATACCACCAAATTTGAATTGAGGGTTGTTGGATTGCATATCATTCCCATGAGTCATGTCAAAACCCATAAGTTGAATTCTCGTTGTAGAATCAAATGGAACTGAAGCTGATTCGCCTTTAGTTAGAATCACAGATGGAAGGTCATTTTCAACAGCCAAGGCTTTTGGACTGATATATAAATCCTTTGTTAAATATGATTCTATCCCCGGTTCGAAAAATGGAGCTTGTTTTTGATTAAACTCACTCCAGTAAACAATCGGTGATGCAAGATAGAAATTGCCATCTTTCTCAATTTTAACGTTACAAATGTATTTCTCTCTGTCTTTTTTATCAACTTCAATTCTTTCACTTCCTAAAAAAGTAAAATTATAACCAAGAGCAGAAGCTTTTTCTCCCTTTGCAAGATGTACGGAGGTTGTTACTGAATATCCTCCGGAAAAGATAACACCCAAGAAGAATATTCCAACACCTGCATGGGATAAATATGCACCCATTGATAATGGTTTTCTTTTAATAACCTTTAATAAATAGAGAAATGCAACGTATAAACAAAAAATACTTGGAACAGCAAGCAAAATGTGTTTTATTTCATTAATCCCTGAAAAATACAATACAACACCGGCAACTAAAGAAGTGAGTAAAGGTAATATCAGTTGTTTGATATTAGTGCCAAATTTAGTAGCTCTCCAACTCAGGAAAAATGAAAATCCACAAAGAAACATGAAAATTGCAGCAATCGGAAGATTCCACTTATCATAGAAAGAAATTTCGACAGCTGTTTTGGTCTGCCCTGTCAATTCTAAAAATATCGGGAAACTTGTTCCAATGAAAACTATAACTGCTGAGATTAATAGCATTATTGCACCGGTGGTTATAGAAGTTTCTTTGGATTTCAAAGAAAAGTTAATTTTATCTTTTAAGTCTTTGAGTCTTGATATTAATAAACCTATTCCGACAAATAAGAAAATGAAAATAAAAATCAATAAAATAGCATAAACGACACTACCAGGGTCAACAAACGAATGTACAGATGTATCTCCCAAAACACCGCTTCTGGTCAAGAAAGTTGCATAAAGAACAAAAATGAAAGATAGTATTGCTAATAAAAAGTTTGTTTTTATCAGACCACCGGTTTTTCTTTGAACCATTAGAGTATGAATTAATGCCATTGATATTAACCATGGTAATAGTGATGAATTTTCCACAGGGTCCCAACCCCAAAATCCACCCCATCCTAATGTTTCATAAGCCCAGAATCCACCTAAACCAATACCTAAACCCAGTATCCCCGAAGCAAGTAAAGTCCAAGGTAAAGAAATTTGAATCCAGTTTGAGTAATCTCTTTTTATCAATCCTCCAACAGCGAAGATATATGGGACTGACATAATTGCATAACCCAGAAATAAAATAGGAGGATGTATTGTAATCCAATAATTTTCAAGAATTGGATTTAAACCTCTGCCATCTTGTGGGAGAAAACCAACTTTAGCATCGGGAAAAGATTCCCAGATATATGTAAAAGGACTTTTTAAAAGCAACAATAATAAGATGAAGGATAGTATAAGTGCATAAAATCCCATTGTTACAGTTTCATAATCATTTTTTTTGACATAAGGCAGAAGGAAAATACCTACTGTGGCGACCATTAAAGCCCAAAGTAAAAATGAACCTTCCTGACCTGCATAAAATGATGCAAACAAGTAATATGTTGATAAATTTGTTGATGTATAGCTCCAAATATATGTGTATTGGAAATCATGAGTCATTATCAAGTATAGAAAATACCCTGAAATAAATACTAAACCGAAGAATATTAGGTAATAAAGATTTCTTGATGTTCTAATCAGGTTTTGATTATTCGTTTTTATGCTCCAAAAGTAACCGATTGTTGATAGTAATGAAGCAACAAATAAAATATCTAAAATTATTTTTCCTATCATTTTAATTCCTGTTTTTTATAAAAAAATCAAATCCTTAGGATAAATTTAATCTAAGGACAATGTAATATAACAATTTATAGTTAATTTTTTTTACCAGTATGCAAAGAAGGGTCTTGTCCTTCGTATTTTGAAGGGCATTTAGTCAAAATCTGACTTGCAACAAAAACATTGTTTTCGAATTTTCCCTTTATAACCATACTCGGTGCTATGTCAAAATTATTAGGTGGAGCTCCTTTATAAACTACGTCAGTAATCTTGCCTTTTTCATCTTCGATAGTAAAATTTAAAAGGTTAGATTTTGAATCGTAATTCCATTTTTTATTTTCAAGTCTTTTACCAATAATTTGAACAGTTTTTCCAGATTCTTTTGCATTAGCAATGTCTGAATATTCAACTCTGCTTTCATCGAAATTTAAGTAAGCTAATATGATGAAAACTGTTGCTATGAGCAATCCGATAATATATTTTTTTTTCATATTTTTTCTTCATTACTGTTATTAAAACTATTTTCCAATTTTTTTACTTTACTATCCAGATTGAAAATAAGGAAAGCCAAACCAAACCAGATTATCAAAGTAATAATAAGTACGATGTAAATTGAATTGTTTGTCAGAAACTCAGTCATATTTTTCTCTCAATAATTTAAACCTATTTAAAATATTTAAAATCCAAAAAAACAGCAGCGTAAACGATGCTAAAGCTAAACTAAAAACAATTTGTTTGTTCAAATTTAATTGGTCTGAACCACCGCTCAGTATTGGTCCTGAAGTATTATCGTTAGCTGAACCTGGATGAAGACCACTGACTATTCTTGGTAATACAAAAACTAAAAAAGGAACTGTTACAAATGCAATGATTGAGTAAACAGAACTTAATCTTGCTTTTAGTTCCTTGTTATCAATTGATGCCCTGAGGACGAAGTAAGCAAAATAAATCATCAACAAAATAAAAATTGAAGTTTGCCTTGGGTCCCAATTCCAAAAAGCTCCCCAATTGAATTTAGCCCAGATCATACCTGTAACTGTTGCTAAAATCGTAAATATAGTTCCAAGATAAGCAGAATTTGAAGCTAAAATATCGTATTTTAAATCTCTCTTTCTCAAAAATTGAATAGCATATATCATGGAAATTAAATATGCTAAA